>NZ_JACDWW010000054.1:0-264733 GCF_016464145.1 Marinobacter sp. bablab_jr008 | reverse complement strand
TTATCAACCAATATCGGACCATCGGTTGCTCCCGCTCTTTGCTTCCTGACCTCAAAGTCAGAATCTCACCCAGTTATCGCCTCTTGTTGGCGCAGAGGTGGGCTTGACGGGTATATTGGCGAGCGAAGTCACTGATTCAGGCTTCAGGTAAGTTGGCAAAAAGTGGAATTGCACATTTGGCCGTTCGCACGAGCGCTCGGATTTAACAAAGCCTCCGGACTCGGCAACATTACTGGTAAGAAATCCACGTCGCGCAAAGATATATGAGAATAATGCGCTCACGCCCCGAAACAGGAAACTGGGAGCAACGCCAATGGGCAAACGTGAGTTCGCCGCGTGCATGATCGTAATATCCAAATGATCAACCAGATTCTGGCCGACCTCAGGAAGATGATGCACAAGGGGGATCCCGTGTTTTCCAAGCTCTTCGCTATCACCGATTCCCGAAAGCATAAGTAGTTGTGGTGAATTAACCGCACCACCAGACAATATGACTTCACCGCCGTTATTGAGTCTAAGCTGGCGATATTCGCCCCCCTGGTTCAGTGTCACGCCGACTGCCCGCTTACCGTCCATTACCACCCGGGTTACCCGCGCGTCCGTTAGCACATCAAGATTAGGCCGGTTCTCCGCGACACGCAGAAATGCCTGCGCTGAACTCCAACGGCGACCATTTTTTTGTGTCACCTGGTAGAGTCCCAATCCCTCTTGCGTCTCTCCATTAAAGTCCGTGTTTATCGGGAGCTCTACATGAGGTGCCGCTCGAACAAAATCTCGACTCAACGGATTGACTGATTTGAGTTCACTTACGGTGAGCTCACCGCCCTCCCCATGGTAAGAATCTGCGCCAAAACGTTTATTATCTTCCAGTCGACGAAACAATTTTAAAGCGCGATCCCATCCCCAGAGGTCTGTCCCGGCAACTTGACCCCAGTGGTCATAATCGGCTTTGTGACCTCTGATATAGACCATGGCGTTGATAGAAGAGGACCCGCCAAGTGTTTTCCCACGAGGCCAAAACAGGCGGCGCTCCTTTAGATGTTCTTGAGGTTCGGTTTCAAGAGCCCAATTCAGCTTTTTACTATTGGAAAGGAGTGCTATACCTATAGGCATATGTATGAGTGGATTTTTATCCTTTGGGCCCGCTTCTAGCAACGCTACTCGCTTTGAAGAGTCCGCCGTAAGCCGATTGGCCAATACACAGCCCGCCGATCCCGCACCGACAATAATGTAATCGTACATAATAACTCTCTTATTATTTGATTATGCTCAGCCCAGAATACGAACAGCAGCCTCTATAAGACGCCGGACCCAGGCTGTATAGGGTGGAAAAAGAAGATGCATAAGAGAATGTTTATCCTCCATCAACGCCTTTTCATGCGAAAAAGCGCGGAAACCGTATTCACCGTGTGCCGCCCCTATCCCGGAATTATTAACTCCACCAAACGGCAGACCCGGATGTAGAAAATGCACAACTGTAAGGTTGACTCCTACAGCGCCGGAGCTCGTTCGCTCGATAATATCCGTGGCAAAAGACTCGTTTTTGTCGAATATGTAAAGCGCAAGCGGTTTAGGGTTATCGTTGATTTTCTTGATAACCAGATCAATATCGTCGAATTCAATAACGGGTAAGATCGGGCCGAATAACTCCTCACGTGAAATATCCATGTCGCTGGATACATTTGAAATCAACGTCGGAGCAATAAAATTCTCTTCAGCATCTGTAACACCGCCCTCAAAGACTCTTGCACCTTTGTTTTTGGCATCATCTATCAGGTTTGAAACTCGCTGGAAATGACGTCGATTTACAATCCGGCAATAGTCGGCGGTCGATTTCTGGGCTTCTGGTGTTTTTCCATAGACTCGCCCAATTTCCGTTTTAAGTGCTTCATTGAATTGATCTGCGATATTAACGTGCACAAAAACATGATCTGGGGCGATACAGGTCTGTCCATTATTGGCAAACTTACCCCAGACAATGTTTCTTGCAGCCCTCTTTATGTTGGCATCTGGGCCAACAATGGTCGGGGACTTACCCCCCAATTCCAGCGTCACTGAGGAAAGGTTCGTGGCGGCAGCCTCCATGACCACCTTGCCTACCGCAGGACTGCCCGTGAAGAATATGTGGTCGAAGGGTAAGGCCAACAGTTTCTGCGCTACCGCGGCATCACCCTCAATCACGGAAACCAGATCGGGAGGGAAGGTTTCGGCGACAATGTTGGCAATCACCTTTGAGGTATGTGGTGTCATTTCCGAGGGTTTAATGATGGCTCCGTTCCCTGCAGCCAACGCTGAGACGAGAGGCCCGAGCGCAAGATTGAGCGGATAATTCCACGGTGCAATAATCAGGCACACTCCCTTTGGTTCTGGCCGAACATAAGATTTCGTGCCCAGAACACCAACGGATGCAGCCACTCGCTTCGGACGCATCCATTTACGCAAGTGTTTTTTAGTGTGTCGAATTTCCTGAAGCACCGGCAGGAGTTCAGTTAATTTGACTTCTGGAGCGGGTTTTCGAAAGTCCGCCGCGCAAGCCGCAATGATGTTTGATTCGTGGCGTTTAATTGAATCCCGCAGCTGGTCGAGCTGCGCTATTCGAGCCTCCAAGGTAAAGCTTCCGCGACGCGCAAGTTGTGCCCGCTGTAGGGCCGCGAACGTTGAATCAATCGTATCGCTGGTTGACACATTGGTCACCCCAACCTCCGCCAGACTAGCAATCTGCATTATAAAATCACCTCTTGCCGAACGAGACTGTTGTTATTTTCAATCGGATTACTAGTCTTCATAGAGGACATAGTCCTCTTTTGTGGCACCACAGTCCGGACAGCACCAATCGTCTGGAATATCTTCAAAACGAGTGCCGGCAGGGAAGCCTTCGGCTTCATCTCCGAGAGCTTCATCGTAGATATGGCCGCAAGTGATGCAGACCCACTTCCGATAGGTATCTTTTTGAGTCGAGTCTTTCGGCGATTTTGAAGAGTTAGGCTTGGGTCAATGGCGGCTATATCGTTTGTGTCAATAGCGAAAAAAACACATATGGGAAAGCTCGGGGAAACAAAATCTTATGGGTATTCATGAAGACTCCGTTTCGTTCGACGGTACAATCGTCGTCTTACATCCAGCAAGTGCACCACACGTCGTTAATTCCGGCGGGGTGCTTGAGTTTGAGGAAGATTCCTCAATTGTCCTGCCTGCCCAAAAACAGCTAAAGGACGCCGTGGTTTCAGCTCTTAACGATTTTCGAGATATGAGGAAATTGGCGGCGACTTCCGTAGAGTGGCGTCTCAGGATTGAACCTACGCACAATGTCGAATTCCCGGCAACTTACGTTGTGAGGCTCGTAGGGCCTGGGGCTACGGCTTCGGAGGTGGAAGTATTCAGGGCTGCCGCTCGATTGGTATTTAGGGATTTGATCCCACAGAGGATATTGGGCGAACCGGAAGATGAGCCAATTCTTTCCGAAAAGGAGCAAGAGTTTCTTGGAACCCTTAGCCGAGGGATAGCGGCAAAATTTGCGAGCCGCTCGATCAAGCAGGGCGTCATGGTGAGGTTTGGCTTTGAAGATCTCGGTGGGGCAACGGTACAGGGTGTCATGCCGTCTTTAACGGTCGAGCAAAAAGCTCTTGGCACCATGTGGGCGGCAGGCAGGCCGTTAGGGTTCGACGAGCAAAAAAGTACGGTGACGCTGTGGGTGACACCCGGCGCTAACGATGAGGACGCCTCGGAAATCGAGGGAAGAACTGAGATTTTGTGCCACGATCTGGATTTCCTTCGTGTCTTCGCCAGAGCCTATGCGAATCGCAGTTTGGTTAAGTTTCAAGTGGTGAGCCAACAAGAAGCCAGAAAGCAAAAAACGGTATTGACTCTTCTTGAACTAGAAGAAGTGGCGGTGGACCCTGCGGAGAGCTTCGACCTTCAGTTAGGATAGGGGGGGTAACGGCGTCAGTGGTGCGGGTTTCGGGCAGTAGGCCGATGCAATTGCGATGAAGAGTAGTACCAACTCCAGGCGATCATGGATTTGGGTAATCATAGGGCTGGTGAGGACTAATCCCGCGTAAGAGCGCGCCCTGGTGTAGTTTTTATCGTAATCCTCGTTGAAGGTGTCGAGTTGCAGCGAGGCGGCTGCCGGTACAAATTCACCTGCCAGAACCACTCTTTGAGCTCGGGGAGCATAATCCGGTTTGCTCTTTATGACGACTTTGTACGAATTCTCGGGGATTTTGAATGCGTCCACCAGAAGCCGCATCAGGTGAGCATCTTCGACCTCGTTCATCAGCAAGTGGCCATTTCTACCAACGAGATTCGAGGCCTGGGCGAGAGAAGGTAGCGGTCGGTCGGTGTCCAGTTCCTCACAGTTGTGCAGCTCGTCGCACATCTGCAGCAGTCGGGGCCATACGGCAGTCGAGCGAGATTTCAGTAAATACTTCGGCAGTTTGGTGCCGTACACGAATGCCTTCTTCATTTGTTCCGGGTCATAGACCTTGAACCGCAACCCCGCATTTATCCGGTCAACCAGAATTTCTACATCGGCGAGTTCTCCCGGTGGCAGGCGAAGCATCGGTTCGATTCCGTGAGCCGCGTACCCAAGCGCCATCAGTCTCAGAGCTTCCATCACAATAAGGGGCGTGAGTCTGGTTCGCTGTGCAAAAATGGTGGGAGCCGCACTCTCGACTTCACTGGCGGATTTTACAGGCCAACGATCAATCTGGACGGCCTTTGAAATCGTGCCGGCGTAGTGGGTGGTTACCGGAGTGAGCCTGTCTGCCCACTCTGTCATCATGCGGTTATAGGAGCGAAATTGCGTTCGAGGCGAGTGGTGCCCGAGCGCCCGGGCGATCGCCATAGAGCCGCGTCTTGACGGCAGCCCGTGGTTGCCGAGCAGTACCTTTCGGAGGCTCTCCCTATCGACCGATTCAGTGAGTTTTTGGGCAAGCGGTGTGTCTATCTCAAACAAGGCGCTGTTCAGCACATTACAGAATCCGTGGCGGGCCTGGTGCAGGCTCATGCGGGTGTTTCCGGTCACCAATTTAAGCGTCCGTGCAATATCCGATGGAATGGATCCCGCAAACGGCGTGAGGTTACCCTCTTTGTCGGCAAGGATCGGCTTATTGTCGGCGTTACCCAGCCTGGTCGTATATCGTGTCAGTATTGATGTAACCAGTGACCGCTCGACAGCACTCAGTTGAAATACCAGCGGTACAGCTCGCCGGCTGTGGACGCTGCTTTTCAGGCCACGTATGGAATTGCTTTGAACCAGTACCCAGGTCAACCCAGCGGCTTCGCACCAGTCCGAGCGGAGTAAGCCAATAGCCTCCTGGGCCCTGAGCCCGAAGCGGAAACCTAACAGAAGTACAAAGGCGGCTTGCATACCCCGTTCGATCTCCTCGGTGTCAGGATGCAGGAGCAGTTGGAGGGCCTGGAGGTACTCGCTTTCTGAAAAGAGCCTGGGGCGAACCGAGCGTCGGGCACTGCCGAGATCAAGTTCGTCCCAGTCGGGAGTGGATACTCCGCGCTCACTCGCCCAGTCGAAGAACTCAATAAGGCGTGCCGAAAAATACGCCAGGTCTTTCAGTTTGTGAGCGCAGTGAGACAGCATTTTGGCGCAAAGCTCAGTGACGTCCTCCTCGGCCATCAACAGCAAATCCGCCTTGTAGGCGAAACCACGAAATGGGCCAGACAGTTCACTTAAGTACCGTTTGATAGACCCAGTCGCGTAGGCTTTGTGGGCATAGTTAGCTCGGCCTTTACCTTTTCGGATTCGGTGTGCGACCCAGTAGCCAAGTAGTAAAACGGCACTGCTGACAGAGTGAGTATGGGCCCGGCAGTGCTGTTCGACCTGTTTGGCAATCTCTCGTGACTTGGCTTTTGTGTATTGATTCAGAATGTCCTGCAGTCCTCCAAGAAAAGCTTTCGCCGAGTCGTAAAAAGGTTCGGGATAAGTACCAGAGGCTGATGCTGGAATCGGGGGTAAATTTTCAGTTTCTGGAAGGTCCTGCTCTGGAGTGGACTCCGGTGGTTGATATCGCTGACCTTCTGTCAGGCGAAAATAATCGTACAAGCACAGGCTGGTAGGAGGGTTTCTATTACTGAGAGCGCCTGCCACCATACCTGGAAGGTCAATCAGGTTAGCCTGTTCAATTAACCGGCTCAGCTCTTTTAACAGCGCGCCTACCGACCGCTCGTTTCTTTTTACATCATCAAGGTGTCTGGTTTCCGCCAGTATTGTGGCCAGTGATTGTAACGACTTCGGACAGGGCGCTGTGTCGAGATCCTTGCTGTCTTTGATTCCGAGCCCTTTCGCTAACAGTCGTCCGGTGGTGTGGTCGATCTGATGCCGTTGAACCGGTTGATTGTAATCATTGGGCTCCAGGAATTCGGAGTACTCCAGGTACACGCGTTGCTTGTGTTGTATTACCCGGAAGTTTTGCCCTTGAACCAGATCTTCCAGTAGTCTGAGATAGGATATGCGCTTTTCAATCGCAACGAATGCAGTGGCCAGCGCCAGACTATCGGACTTCGAAAGTCGAGCTTGCCGGATGGCCTGCTTCGTGTCCCGCGCCCATTGTGCAAGGTTCGGCATGGTTTGAAGCGCTCTGGGGCAAGTGTCTCTGACCAGTGAGCGTTCGGTGCCTACCCTTAATGTTCTGTGTCGTATGAATTGTCTTGTATGGGGGCGGTGTTCCTCCAGCCATTGGACCAACACTTCCATCCGAACAGCCGCCTGAGGGTGGGGCATCCCGTTTTCGCGGGAGATCATTCTTTTTGCCAGACGATCAATGTAGCTTTGATTGAGTTCGCTCTCATCGCTGACTGGGCTGGCATCTAGTGCCAAGTCCAGCTCCTTCCGGGCTGCAGAACGCGCCAGATCACGGGCTTTGAGCCGTTCCGAGTGTCGCCGTGCCTGACCAAAGCATTCAGGCTCCCGGTAAGTATCAGCGGGTTGTTTGGCTTCGAAGGCAGTGATGTCGAAGTTGGTCTTGGGCAGTCGCACTATAAAGCCTAGCCGTTCAAAGCAGTCGTCCAGGGCTTCCTTATACCGTTCACGGTCCTCTCGCCAACACCTCGCCGAGTGATCACTGTAGGAGGTTGTTCCCCGCTCCCCATGGCCCATCCAGCCGTCTATGACTTCGGGGTGAACGTTCATTCGAGCTAGCTGCTGGGCAAACCTGTGCCGGAACAGGTTCTTCGGAAGAGGCCACGAGAAGAGTTCCGATCCTGGGACGGCTAAATCGGTTAATGGATGCCACGCACCATTGCTATCGAGCAGGAAGAACAGGGGCAGGGTGTCGGAGTTTCCTTCCAGAACCTGTTGGATGCGATGCGCAAGGTCTTTGTGTTGACCTGAAAGGCTCGCCTTGAACCGACGAAGGTGCTCGAGATAGTCCTCCAATAGCCCTTTTGCGCCATCTGCAAGTGGAACCATTCGTCCGCAGTGAAGGCCGTCGTCGGATTTATCATTGATAAAGACGGCCGGGGGGTGATCACAGAAGTGGGCGATCGACTCGAAAGGCTCTGACAGGTTACGGCAACCGGTTGCGGCATTCAGGGCCGTGACAGTGTATTGGACCAGATGGTTGTGGAAAGTGATGGGGTCGCCTTGCGAGCTTTCCAGCAGGGTTTGGGTGGCTTCCCGAATGCCCTCGACCAAAATGGACTCGAGTGGCGCAAGGAGGCTCCCGAGAAGATTGGTCCTCTCATCGCCTAATGCGGGGTTTTGTAATGGAAGCCCAAATCCGTTTTGAACCTGAGCGATGCTCCAGTTGGCGTATCCACAAGCTGCTGGTAACGTAGCTCGAGGGTGGGCCGAAAGTAAGCGAGCCAATGAATGATCGCATGTCTCTTCGAAAACACTTTGGGACTGTGCGTTAGCGAGTTTGGCGCTGGTGAGTCTCGGGAAATGCCGTTTCGCGTGTTGCCTGAACCATGTTGTTAGGGCATGAGGGCTGGCCCGTGCCCATAGTTGCCGAAGAGTGGCGATGTCCGGGAAAACCTGGGTAGCCTCTCGGAGAGCGCTCTGTATTTGCTCTGGCAGCGTGACGCGGAGATTGTCCTGGAACGGTTCGATCAGAGGTTGAGCTTCGGCATCCGGATGCCAAGAGCTGTGTCGCCTCGGTCGTTCCCGGTGGGCAGTCACTAGGTCTTGGGAAATGCTCCATTCATCGCGTAAGTCATCCGTTATTTCAATTTCCTGTATGAACTCCAGGGAGCGTTCAAGATGAACGGCCAGCCAGACTAACGCGCCCCCCAGTTTTTCTTCAGGGCGGTCCTCAGCCAGAGTGCAGTTAATCCACTGATCGAGTTGATGGGCTTCTGGGGGAAGTGGTTTTTCCCATGACCAAGGAAGATAGTTTGACAGTTCTGCCGTCTGCATCAGTATGCTTTGACCCGAGAGTTTCTGCTGTTCTGGTGTTTCTTCCGGGTCGACGCCGAACAGCAGCAGTTGATGCAGGGCTTCTTCATCGGCAGAGTCTGTTTCGCTGTCTGAATAGGCAAGAAGTTGAGGCCCGCCTGCCGAGCTGCTCAGATCCAATGCGCCCTCTGTTGCTTGGAGTAGGTTCGTAAAGGAAGTCTGAAAAGCGGTCTCTGTTTTTTGAGCTCTGGTGGGGTTGAGTTGGCCCTCTGCAACCCGTTGGATGGCCCTAAGAAGCAGCAGCTCTTTACGGGTTTCTGGCCCTGAGTATCTGGCGATTAGCTGAGATGCGGCGTGTCGTATTGCCAGGTTGAATTGGGAGTACGAGTAGTGGTCTGACGGGCAGGCTTTCAATGACATTTCAAGAATGTTGTCAATAAGTGTCCATTTGCTGTTCTCTCCGGGGAGGCAGAGTGTGCTGGCGACCTGCTGAATCTGGTTATCGTGTGGGCAGTTATGCTCTGCGGTTCTTTCCAGTGCCTGTACGATCAGCCATATTTTTAGAGTTCTTCGTAATCGGTCGAGTAGTTTATTGTCGGAAGGGGGCTGTGGTTGGATAACCAGTTCGAGCAGAAAATGCTCGTTTTTCAGATCTGCTCCTGCCGACCGCAGAATGGTTTTCGTGTTGCCTCTTGATACGCCCTGGTGAAGACCGGAATAGTTATTGGCAAAGTCTTTATCTTGGCTGAACGAGAAAAGAAGCCTGCTTAGGTGGCTGATGTAGGGATTGTCAGCCCACTGATGCAGAATGGCCTTTGAGTCCGGGTTAGAGAGTTCGCGATACAGGTTGCCGACGATCGTGAAGTTTTCAGTGAAGCCAAAGGCGAGCGCTATGGCGTCGAAGATGTCGGAGACGTTGTTTTGTTCAGCCCAAGAACGGATGGCTTGAAAGTGAGGGCCTGGATGCCTTAAGGTCAAGTCCTCGTTGTCTGATTGATCAGCCCCGTGCCATTTCTGCTTGTCGTTACTTGGCATTGTTGTACTTAGTCTCCACTCTCCCTTCTATCCAAAATTCTAATTCACACATCAATTTATATCAAATATCATCAATTTGGCACAAAAAAAGTGTGCCTAAAACATCAGTCTCATAACCATCCAGCTCCCGCTACCAAAAAAGAAAAAGGCAGGTCAGTTACCTTCACTGATCTGCCTTTTTTGCTTTCTGGGCGGCAGATTATTCCCATGGCCATTATCGCCGGGTGATGCCCCTTTCTGACCAAGCAAAAGGAGCCCAAAGATGTCTTCCCGGCGACTTGGCGTTGTACGCCCCCTGCTGCAGATGGGGTTGATACCCCAGATTACCATCGGAATCATTGCCGGCGTTTTGCTGGCCGTGATTTGGCCTGATACTGCCCAATCGGTTTCTCTGCTTGGCCAACTGTTTATATCCGCCCTGAAAGCGGTTGCGCCTATCCTGGTGTTTGCGCTGGTGACGGCAGCCATTGCCAATCACCAGCAGGGACAGCCAACCCACATTCGTGGGGTGTTGCTGCTCTATGTGATCGGTACGCTGGTGGCGGCTGTGGTAGCGGTGATCGCCAGCTTTGTCTTCCCCACGGAACTCACGCTGGAGCTTCCGGAAGTCAGCGGCAACCCGCCTGGCGGGCTAGTCGAGATCCTGCGCAATCTTCTGCTGAGCGCGGTGACGAATCCGGTCAGCGCACTGATGGAGGGGAACTTCATTGCTATTCTGGCCTGGGCCGTTGGTCTGGGATTAATGCTGCGCCAGGGCCGTGACGCCACCCGGCAAGTGGTGAACGACCTGTCCGATGCAATTTCCGGCATTGTCCGGGCCGTTATCCGGTTTGCGCCCCTGGGAATCTTCGGGCTGGTTGCCAATACCTTGGCCGATGCCGGCATCGGCGCGCTGCTGGAATACGGCCGCCTTCTGGCCGTCATTGTTGGCTGTATGCTGTTTGTGGCTCTGGTGACCAATCCGTTGATTGTCTTCCTCCACACCCGCCAGAATCCTTACCCCCTGGTATTCGCCTGTTTAAGGGGCAGTGCCATCACCGCCTTTTTTACCCGCAGTTCCGCTGCCAATATCCCGGTTAACCTTAACCTGTGTGACCGGCTGGGGCTGGACCCGGATACTTACGCTATTTCCATCCCGCTTGGTGCCACTATCAATATGGCCGGTGCCGCCATCACCATCTCCGTGATTACCCTGGCGGCTGCGAATACCCTGGGTATTCCGGTGGATTTCCCGACCGCACTGCTGCTTTGTGTGGTGTCGTCTATTGCGGCCTGCGGGGTGTCCGGCGTGGCTGGAGGTTCACTGCTGCTTATTCCGCTGGCGACCAGTCTGTTTGGTATCTCCACGGAAGTGGCCATGCAGGTGGTTGCCATTGGTTTTGTCATCAGCGTGGTTCAGGATTCCACCGAAACCGCATTGAACTCATCAACCGATGTTCTGTTCACCGCGGCGGCCTGCCGTTCGGCAGAGGCTCGTGAAGCAGCATGACCACCGGGCGCAGAAATCTGGTGTTTATCGGCATGCCTGGCAGCGGCAAAAGCACCGTCGGGGTGTTGGTGGCAAAACGCCTGGGCCTGGGGTTTATCGATACCGATCTGCTGATACAGGAGCAGGCCGGGCGAACGCTGCAGGAGATCGTTGACCAGGACGGCTATCTGGCCCTGCGCCGGATTGAAGAGCAGGTACTGCTGGCTCTTGAGGTTGAAGGTCAGGTCATCAGCACCGGTGGTAGCGCGGTGTACAGTGAGGCCGCGATGACACACCTGAGGCAGAAGGGCACCGTAGTGTTTCTCGATATTTCTCTGGATGAGGTGCGCAGACGTATCGGCAATTACAGCCTCTGCGGTATCTCCCGTCGGCCCGACCAGTCGCTGGAAGCGTTATTTGAAGAGCGTTTCGCCCTTTATACCCGCTACGCGGACCTGGCCATCAAGGGCCAGGGGTTGAACCAGGAACAGGTCTGTCAGGCGGTCATCGATGGGTTGCCACAGTAACGAGCAATTCCTGTCAGGGCAGATTCTCGCGCCAGTGTTTGACCCGGACCTGGTCCTTGATGGCGTCGACCACCTCCAGTATCAGGTTGATTAGCGCTTCGTTTTCGGCCTCTTCCTGTTGTTGGCCAGGTTCGGGCAGGAACACGTTGACGATATCTTCAATAAACGCATGGTTAGAAGTGGAGGCCAGGTCTTCGAGAATCTGGTGAATCACATTGGCGACAATGTCACCCACCGCATTCTCCAGTGTGTCCTGGATGGTTGGCCCCACCACAGGCAGGTATTTCAACCGGGACAGCTCCAGGTTCTGCTTCAAGGCCTGGTCTACCCGGTTTTCCAGGTAGGCCCTCAATGCGCCGCGATTGGGTACGTAACCCTCCTTGGCTGCCACTGCCACCCGTTCTGAAATCCACTCTGACAGCATGTCCCGCCGCGGATAAAGAATATCCTGCTGGATACGCTCAAACAGAGGCGAGCCCCGCCGAACTTCTTCCTGAACACCGCTGAGTACTTTCAGGACAATCCGGTCAGACAGCTCCTCCATGAATGCTTCGTAGTAGAAATTAACGAACCGGAACAGCCGGGTGTTGGTGAAATCGATGATCTTGTACTGATGCAGCCGGTAGATAATAGAGATCACCCTCAGGATTCTCAGAAACCGGAGGCTGCCAACCGGAATGCAGCCCACCAGATCGTACCAGTGGATGAACGGATAGAAGTACCAGCGGTCATAGACTTTTGCCCTGATTGAATAACCCCAGCGCAATACAAATTCGCTCAGGAAAATGGCCACGAAGATCAGGTCGTAGAAGATGAAGCGTTCATGAATGGGGTGGTAGGCAGATTGCAGTGCCGGCGCGTAGTCTTTGAGGAGATTCTGCACAGCCACAAAGTTGTAGATGGAATCCCAGATGATGAACGAAAGGTTGATGATCAACAGGCCAAGCATCAGAAAGTCGATCAGGAACCAGATCAACTGATGACTGGATTTCAGGTTTTCGCGGTTTACATGAAGCATCCGTAGGACCTGTCTATGGCTCTATAAGTGTCTGACAGGTTAGCCTATTTCTGGAACAGGTACGAGGCTGACGGTGGCAACAGCAATGGCGTTATGCTGCTAATCTTAATACGGCGGGCATGGATAGCGCCCCGGTCTTGCGGGTAAACTCTCGCCCCTGTGACAGGGAACACTCACTTTATCTGGTCAGGGCAGCCATCCTTTGATGCGGTTATTCGGGACTCACATTCAAGCAGCGATCAGGCCGGTGATATGGTTGCTGTTATGGCAGGCGAGCTCGGGATTTGCCAACCAGGTTCGGGTAGAGGTCGAGGGGGATTACGACCAATTGCAGGAGAACGCGGAAATCCTGCTGGGCGAGGTTGAGGACAGAACCGCCGACGGTCTTCGCCGCTATGCCTCCAGCGCCGCCGCCCAGGTGGAAGAAGCGGTCCGGGCCCTGGGTTATTACAACCCGACCATTCACTGGCAGGTCAATGAACAGGATGAAGCGCCGGCGGAGCTGGTGCTGACCATTGTTCCGGGCGAGCCAGTGCGCGTCCGGTCCCGGCGTGTGGATATTCAGGGTCCGGGGGCAGACGATCCCGACCTGGAGCAAGACCTTCCGGAGCGCCCTCGGGAGGGTGACATTCTGAATCATGGTGAATACGACGGTTTACGGCAGTCGATACAGAACCGGGCAGGGCGCCTGGGCTACTTTGACGGCGAGTACGAGAACCGGAAGCTGGAAGTTGATCCGGATGCCAATACCGCAGATATTCTGCTCACCTATCGCACCGGTGAACGTTATCAGCTGGGCGAAGTAACGTTTCTGGAAGGCCATGGTTTTGAGGAGCAGTTGCTGAGGCAATTTGTGACCACAGAGCCGGGCGAGCCGTTTCATGCTGACAAGGTGGCGCGGCTTAACCGGGATCTGTCCAACAGTGGGTATTTTTCCGGCGTCGACATTGATGCCTCACCTTCCCAGGCCGAGGATCGTGTTATTCCAGTGACGATTGGTCTGACCCCAAGGCCTCCCAGGTCGGTCTCTGCGGGTGTCGGGTTCTCGACCGATGTGGGGCCGCGTTTCCGGGGTAACTGGCGCGAGCACTATATTAACTCCATGGGGCACAAGAGAGGGGCAGACACCGAGCTGTCTGAGCTGCGTCAGAGTGTCAGTGGCTGGTACGAATTGCCTCTTGACCCGCCCATGACAGATTCCATCCGTCTGGGCACCGGGTATCAGCGGGAACATGTGGAAGACGTTGAGTCCGAACGCCTGACCTTCGGTCAGCAATGGAATCATCAACTGGACAACGGTTGGATGCAGGTGTTGTCGATGCGCTGGGAAGGCGAGCGCTTTCGCATTGGTGACGGTGAGCGAGGGACCTCCAGCCTGCTTCTGCCGGGTGTGAGCTATTCAAAGCTGCAGGCGGATTCGCCACTGGATCCGTCCCGGGGCTTCCGTTTACAGCTGGATGTCACCGGGGCCCACCGGGCGGTGCTTTCAGATGCGGATATTCTGCATGTCAAT
Organism: Marinobacter sp. bablab_jr008; assembly: GCF_016464145.1. Lineage (NCBI taxonomy): Bacteria > Pseudomonadati > Pseudomonadota > Gammaproteobacteria > Pseudomonadales > Marinobacteraceae > Marinobacter > Marinobacter sp. bablab_jr008. The sequence goes on along the minus strand of NZ_JACDWW010000054.1, from coordinate 250,822 downwards.
CTGCTTGCCAAGGGTTTGTACACCCTGGCTGACAACCATCGTTTTCTTGCCCGGTTCAACTTTGGCGGTGTTGCCACCAACAATTTTTCCGATGTGCCGCCCTCTCTGCGGTTCTTTGCCGGCGGTGACCAGAGCGTACGAGGGTATGGTTATGAGACGCTTTCACCGGAGGACAGCGATGGTGTGGCCGTTGGCGGTCGATATCTCATTGTGGGGAGTGCTGAGTACCAGTATGAGTTTGCCAGGAACTGGCGTGTGGCCGCCTTTGTGGATGAGGGTAATGCCGTGAACGATGTCTTTGATCCGCTGGCGACCGGTGTTGGGGTGGGGATTCGTTGGGTCAGCCCCGTGGGGCCGCTTCGCCTGGATGTTGCCAGGGGTTTGAATGAGGAGCTTGGCGGTGGCTGGCGGATTCACTTTTCCATGGGGCCGGAACTGTGACCGAGGCGCAATCCAGAAATACACAGGCCCCGGATGCCGAACCGGAAACCCGAAAATCCCGGCATTGGTGGTTCTGGCCGCTGGTGATTGTGCTGGTACTGCTGCTGGTGCCCCTGTTGCTGGTGGTTGCAGTTCTGCTGGCCCTGCGCAGTGAGACGGGAACCGCCTGGGTCATTGAACAGGTACCAGGCCTGCGGACGGAAGCTGCCGAGGGCTCGATGCTGGGGCAGTGGCGGGCCGATGGCCTGGTCTGGCAGGGCTATGGTGTTGGCGTGCAGGTGAGCGAACCGGAAATTGACTGGTCACCGTCGTGCCTTCTTGAGCTGACGGTATGTCTGGACACGCTCAAGGCGGCCAGTATAGCAGTTACTGTGCAGGAATCCCCCGACCAGGCTGATCAGCCACGAGGTGATATCCAGTTGCCTTCCGTCAATCTGCCCCTGGGTGTGAATATCGGTGAAGTCCGGCTCGGGGCACTAACGGTAAATGACAACCTGGTCTGGAATCGGGTCGAGCTGGATTCCCGGGCGTCGGGTGCCACCCTGAACATTGACCACCTTCTGTATGAACGCGGTGATATTCTGGTGACCGCCAATGGCCGAGCCGAGATGCGTCGGGACTGGCCATTGAATCTTTCAGTCAACGTTTCCATGCCACCACCGAGCGGAGACGACTGGCAGGTTGCCCTGGATCTGTCCGGCAGCGCCCGGGATCTTCGTGTGGCAGGCACCAGCAGCGGCTATCTTGACGCTCGCCTTGAGGGGGAGGCGGATCCGCTTGATGCCGATCTGCCGGCAAGCCTGAAGCTCCAGTCGCCAGAATTTCTGCCGCACAGCTCTGTACCTGAAACCCTGACGCTGGGCCAATGGCGGCTGGAACTCGATGGCAGCCTGGCTCGGGGTTTCAATACCCGAACCCGGGCAATGCTGCCGGCCTCCACCGGGCCGGTGGAGGCGTCAGTTCAGGGTCTGGTGACCCTCCAAGGCGCTTCCGGCGTTGAAGTTTCGATGATCGCCCGGGATCGGGAGGGCAATTCCGAAGGGCGCTTCGGCGCGAACGGCAATGTTTCATGGCGTGATGGTATTGATGCCAATGCCGACATAACCCTGGACGGGTTTCCCTGGTATGGCCTGATTCCGGGCCTGGAATCTCCACCGGTTGCACTGAACCGTCTGGATGGCCAGGTTCAGTACCGTGAGGGCCGTTATCAGGCGGAGCTGGACGCTTCCGTGGCCGGGCCCCTGGGGGAGGCCGAACTCACGTCCGGGCTGGTGGGCGACCTGCAGTCGGTGACCCTAAGCCAACTGGATATGACCACCGGTGCTGGCGCGCTTTCCGGCCAGGCAGAATTGGTGTTTTCCGGGCCTCTGGGCTGGGAGGCGCAGTTTGAGCTCGATCGATTCAATCCGGGTTATTGGGTGCCGCTGCTGGAAGCACGTTTGAACGGAACCGTGGCCACCAGAGGTCAGTTGCGGGACGGGGCACTGCCCGAGTTATTCGCCGATATCGACCTCAGCGGCCAATGGCGGCAGCAGCCAGCGCAGGCAAAAGGAAAGCTCTCCACTCAGGGCCAGGACTGGGTTGTGCAGACCCTGGCCCTTGCTGTTGGGGATAACCGGCTTGAGGGCAGCGGGCGGTATGGCGAATCCCTGGCGGGCGACCTGCGTTTTGATCTTGCCGCACCGCAACAGTTGTTGGCCGATCTTGCCGGGGGGGCTGCCGGACGGCTTCGGCTCTCTGGCTCGCCGGAAGCTCCGGAAGGTGAGCTTTCACTTACGGCGGGCAATCTTGCCTGGCAGGATCAATTCCTGGTCACCGAGGCGCAGCTTGAAGCCGGTCTGGGCGGTGACGGGAGGATTGACCTTGAGTTGTCCGGCACTGAGCTGCGTCTGGCTGGCCAGGAACTGGACAAAGTCGTGGCCTCGCTCAGCGGCACTCGGGAGCGCCACACTTTGGCTGTGCAAGCCGATCATCCCGAAGCCTCGATTGAGCTGGAATTCGACGGCGGGCTGGGAGAGCAACTGCCGGATTGGCGCGGACAGCTGGCCCGTGGCCAGATTTCAGTACCAGAGCCGGGGCAGGTCTGGCAGCTGGATACAGGGGCGGATCTTTCCTATGTGGCCGGGGCTCTTGAGCTTGGCAGCCACTGCTGGCGCTGGCAGCAAAGCTCGGTCTGTGCTGGTGACCAGAGACTGTGGCCGGACTCCCGTATTGCCTATGAAGTGCGGGGTTTTCCTGCCAGCGCACTGGCGCCGCTGTTTCCAGAGACCTTCCGGTGGCAGTCGACCATAGATGCCGACATTGCCCTGACACTCACGGATGCGGGTCCCGATGGCAGTATCCGGGTTGATGCCGGTGCCGGCGAGTTTGGTGTTCTGGTGCTGGACGACTGGCAGCCAATTCGCCATGAGCAGCTGGTGGTTGAGGCTCGCCTTAAACCGGAGGAGGCCAATGTCAGCCTGGATTTCAACGGCCCGGAACTTGGCCAGTTTGACCTGGAGCTTGCCGTGGATCCTCTGGCCAGTGACCGATCGGTTGATGGTGAATTCCGGCTCCAGTCCCTCAATCTTGCCTTTCTCTCCGCCTTTACCGGTATTGAAGACATTCAGGGGCAGGTTAATGGCAGTGGCCGATTGGCCGGCCCGTTGATGAAGCCTGAAGTCACCGGCGAGTTGGTGCTGAGTGACGGGCGCGTGTTCGATCCTGGTCTGCCCCTGCCGCTGGAGAAATTACTCGTTGTCCTTGAGTTCCGGGGGCAGTCGGCCGATATCAGCGGGCGCTGGCAAAGCAATGACCGCAGTCAGGGGGAGGTCTCCGGAACCCTGGCCTGGGCGCAGACGCCGCAACTTGCGATCAATCTGAAAGGCGATCGATTGCCGGTGACGCTGGAGCCTTATGCCCGGCTGGAGGTGGGGCCGGATCTGGATATTGCCTTCAAGGCTGGCGAGCTGTCGGTTTCCGGCCGCGTTGAGGTGCCCAGAGGCGACATCGAAATCCAGAGCGTGCCCCCATCGGCGGTGTCAGTCTCTGAGGATGAAGTCATTGTGGGTGTCGAACGGGAAGAGCCGACCATTCGTTCCATGCTGATGGACGTGACTGTCGTGGTGGGTGAGGATGAGGTGTCGTTTGCCGCGTTTGGCGTCACCGGCGACCTCGAAGGCACGTTGCGCATTGGCAACAATATGGACACACGGGGGGCGCTGCAGTTGGTAAATGGTCGCTATGAAGCCTTTGGCCAGGAACTGGATTTGCGCCGGGCCCGGATTCTCTTTGTGGGCGCACTAACCCAGCCGTACCTGGACATTGAGGCGGTGCGTGAAGTCGATACCGTGGTTGCCGGCATTCGGTTGTCTGGCCCGGTAGACGCGCCGGAAACGGAAGTGTTCTCTGAACCGTCAATGCCGCAGAGTGATGCTTTGTCCTACGTTATTCTCGGCCGCCCGCCCCGGGGCCAGGGTGATGAGGGGCAGATGAGCCGGGCTGCGTTGTCACTCGGTCTTACCCAGGCCAGCAAGATCACACAAGGTATCGGAAACGAACTGGGTATCCGTAACCTGACATTGGAGGCGGAGGGTTCCGGGGAACAGGCCTCTGTGGTGGCGAGCGGTTACATCACAGACGAACTGAGCCTGCGTTATGGTGTTGGCATATTTGAGCCTATCACCACAGTGGCCCTGCGTTACGATCTGGGCCGCTACTTTTATCTGGAGGCCGCCAGTGGCCTGGCGGCTTCGCTGGACATTTTCTATACAAGGAACTTCTGAGCGGCCGGGTCAGTCCAGTTCGAAGGTGGCGCTGACGGTGGCCTGGATTTCCCTGGGGCCCACGCTTGACACCGCATCACCGGCCATTTTCGATTCCGCTCGCATCATCGGTACCGGGCGATGGCCGCCATTCACGTTCAGGGTGACCACATCGCCACAGCGCTGGTCGAGTTGCCGGGCGACAAACTCGCAGCGGCTTCTGGCATCGGCAATGGCCCGAGCCAGAGCCTCCCGTTCCAGCCCTTGTTCATCAGAATGGAAGAACTGATGGCTGCCAAGATGATATTGCAGCCCCAGCTTGTTTGCCTCGCCGATCAACGGATTCAACAGATCCAGATCGTTGATCGAGAAGCTGACGGTCTGGCTGGCCACCGACACCCGCTCCGGATCCTGGCCTTGCTCTCTCGTAGGCACCATGCGTGTATAAACACTGAGGTGGGCATCAGAATAATCGTCCAGCTCGTTACGATAGTCCCCAATGGCCTGGCGCCATTCGGCCATGGTTGCCGACACCTGTTCAGAGGCCTTTGCCGCATCCGGATGCTCGGCCGTGACGGTGAACTGGAATCTGGCGCTGTCCGGTTCATAGCGAACAATGCCTTCGCCATTAAGGCTCACTTCTCCGGCACTGGCGGCGGCTGGCAGTGTCGCGAGGGCGGCAGCAAGCGCAAGTGGAAATCGGTGTTTGGTCATGATCATTCTCCTTATGAGTGGAGTTCCGGGCCTTCCCGGTTGTCCAGTCGTTCCAGTTTCCGGGCGCGGGCGGCATGCACAAAATGGCTGAAGATGCGCCGGTGCCCGGTGTGGTAAAGCAGGTATTCGGGGTGCCACTGGACTCCCATCAACCATTGTCGGCCGGTATTTTCGATGGCCTGCACAAACAGGTCGTTGTCTACGGCCGTCACTCTGAGATCCTGTCCAAGGCGCTTGATGGCCTGGCTGTGAATACGGTTGGCGCCAATCACGTGGCTGTACATCAGCCCTCCCAGCCGGCTATCCCGCACCAGGCGAACCGTTTGAAGGGGCAGTAACAAGGGGCGATGTCGGGTATGTACCCGTAGCGGGGTGACATTCTGGCACAGGGATCCGCCGTGAAAGACGTTGATGAACTGTGCGCCGCGGCAGATACCCAGCACCGGAATATTGATCGCCTCCGCCTGCTGCAGAAGCTCGGTGTCGGTAGCATCCCGCTTCAGATCATACCTGGCCGTCACCTGGGGTTGTTGACCGTAGCGACCCGGATGCACGTGGGTGCCGCCCGAAAGCACCAGTCCGTCCAGCAGTTCCACGTTGGTTCGGTCGCCCGGGCGTATGTAATGGGTTCTGGCACCGTGCAGGCGCAGACCCAGGCTGATCAACCGGTGAGCCATGCTTCGCCGGCCCGGACCACTGATGCCAATGGTGAGGCCGGGAACGTCTGTTTCATTTTCCCGGTCAGACATAACCGTGCTGATGCAGCCAGTCATCGGTGGTCTCACGCCAGGAGTGGGTGAGATTGTGGAAACTGAACTTCTGGGCTCTGTGGAACTCCTGCCGCAGGGCGTCTAGATCCGGGCTGTTATTGGCAAGTTGCTCCAGCACTACCCAATCGTTCCAGACTGAGGAGAAATGCCATTTCGGGTTGTCAATGTCGCAATCCGGCAGCCGGTAGTGCAGGGTGGGACGACTCTTGATTCTGGGATCCTGAACGTATTCGGACAACAGTGATTCGTTCAGATGAGCGAACAGTGGCAGAAGATCCAATGCCTTGTTCCGGGTCGGGTTGTAGTGCAGATAGTCCCTCATCAGCGTGTCAAGATCAGGACGGTAATCGTCTGCCATCAGTTTATCGGTATACCGACTGCTCCAGGGCTCAATGTAGGTGGTGAATTTCCGGCTGATATCCAGTTGGTGCCGGGATTTGAGCCAGTCATACAGCAGTGCGAACGCTTGCAGGTAACGAACCAGGGTATCGGGCTCGAGGTCGGGCAGTTCCGGGTTCAGCTGAAGCCCGAACGCAAAGTAAATGGCCTCCCGGCTGCCCTCCGCACCCAGGTCTCGAAGCTCGTCTACCAGATTCTCGATCATGTCCAGAGCCGACATTGCCAGCGGCGGCCCCACAATCTCCAGAGGGACAATCTTTTCGGCGGCAAAGTCAATGACATCCATGGCGTGGTTGCCGAGTTCCCGAATGGATTCCGGGAGCCGTTCATCGGCGAGGTCCAGGTCTTTGATGGGATCAGAGTCCAGTTCGATAGTGAAAGCCCCGGCATCGGTGTCCAGTCGGGTGACATAACGGGACGTAAGCTCCGGCTCTCCCCCAAGCAGGCGGGCCGCGTGCGCGACCAGGGCCTCGTAGGTAAGGCCGGACAGTTCAATTTCAACCCCGACTTTTCGTTCCTGGCCGTCCCGATTTGTCTTGCGTTCCGGCATCTTGCAGCGATCGTGTACGGTCATGGTTGTTTGTGGCTTCCCTGTGTCTGGTTTCCGTCACCATAACATACAGGCTGGCGCTCTCCCGTTACAGGAAGGAAACCAAACGGAAGGGGCTTTACACTGGATAAAACACTGTATATAGTCAGTTCACTGTATAAAAAAACAGGATCGAGATTCCGGAGCCCGACTGATGAAACTGACTGCAAGACAATCCCAGGTGCTGGACATAATCCGACGTTACGTGGATGAAACCGGCTACCCGCCCACCAGGGCCGAAATTGCCGCAGAGCTGGGATTTCGTTCCGCCAACGCGGCAGAAGAACACCTGAGGGCGCTGGCAAGGAAAGGCGCCATTGAGATGGTGCCGGGAGCCAGCCGGGGTATCCGCCTGCCGGAGGCCGAAGAAGACCTGGGGCTTCCTGTTATCGGGCAGGTTGCTGCCGGTAGCCCGATTCTGGCGCAGGAACATATTGAAGATCACTGCACGCTGCAGCCGGGCTTCTTCTCTCCTTCAGCAGATTACCTGTTGCGGGTGCGGGGGATGAGCATGAAAGACATCGGGATTCTGGATGGTGATTTGCTGGCGGTGCACAGCACCCAGGATGTCCACAACGGTCAGGTTGTTGTCGCTCGTGTTGGTGAGGAAGTTACGGTCAAACGTTTCCGCAGGGAAGGCAACAAAGTCTGGCTGATTGCAGAGAATGAAGAGTTTGCTCCGATTGAGGTCGATCTTACGGAGCAGGAATTGTTTATTGAAGGTCTCGGCGTAGGCGTTATCCGCCGCTCCGATCTTCACTGAATACCGTATTCGGCAGCGCATGGCGCAGGTAGGTGAGTAATGGAACAGTTGAGCTTCACTCAGAACATGGCATTTCAGCCGGCAGCTGTTGTTGCGGCTGGCGCGGTTTCCTCTGGCCAAAGGGCACCGGCGGCCAGGGCAGCAGCGTCCGGTTCGGAGCGACGTTCAGCGTCTGGCTTCGGTGGCAATGTTACCGAGATTATTCTTCCGGAGGAGCAGGTGGAGAATTTCCAGTTGCTGCTGCCAATGCTCACACAACTCAACCAGGAGAAACGTTGGCTGGCGTGGATTGATCCTCCCCAGTCCCTGGTGGCCAAGTGGCAGAAAATGCACGGCATTGTGGCCAGTGAGATTCTGGTGTTGCGGTCAACGGCAGAATTCCCGGCACAAGAGTTGGCTGAGCGAGCGCTGGGCGCAGGCACCTGCCATGCCGTTGTGCTCTGGACTCACAAGCTGGGCCGTGCGGCGCTGGAAACGTTGCAAAAGGCATCTGCCAAGGGTAATAGCCACGGTGTGGTGTTGCGCCAGAGATAACGGGTGCTCAATGCAAGGTGTAGTGGGGCTGATTGTCGGCGAACTCGCCTTCGTCCTCTTCCCAGTCAATGTCGTGGCTGATGTTGCCAGCGGCCTCGATGCCAGCGGCAATCATCGCCTTGGCGACGTTCATGTCCCGGTCTTCCAGCATTTCTCTGGCCTCGTCAGAGAATGAGATGCGCACAAGTGGAGCTGCGTCGTCATCAATCCGGCGAAGCGCGTAGTCGCCGTCGGCGAGTTGTACAATTTCAAAAAACGAAGGTGACATTCATTCAACCTATATCTGCTGTCAGCGTATGTTAATGGATTGGCTCCGGCAGGCGGATTACCACTCGCTGTGTTGCTCGTCTATCTCTCTGGTCAATACGGTCATGGCAGCCAGTATCTTGTTCAGAGCCTGAACGGACCGATCTGGCCCCTGATCCGCCGAAACCGCAATGATGTTTTCTTCCGTCACGGTTTTCCGTGTCTTGGGCGGTTCTCCAGCGGCAGCCTCCAACTGATTCAGCTGTTGCCACCAGCTGCCTGGTGTTTCAGCCAGTTCCTTCAACATCCCGCCTTCCGCAATCGCATAGGGAAACAGCGCCTCCAGCTCGTCAATGGAGGCCGGTCTGTCGACCTTGTTCTGGTGACATCGGGCAATCATTACCAGCAGGAGTCCGCGAGCCCGCAGCAACAACTCAATGGCACCTTGCAGTTGGGCTTCTCGTTCTGGTGCAGTCGCCGCTTCGTCTTGCTCAACCCGGACTAGTAACGTTTTGGCCAGAAACAGCTTTTGCGAAACCAGGGTGTGCCATTGTGATGCCATGAGGAAACCTGCGAGCGAAAAATCAGAGAAACAGGGCCGGTAAAACTTTGGGAGTCTACCATTTTTGGCTGTTTATTTCTCGCTCTGTCCGCTTTGTGGAAATGCTCTTGTCACAAGAAACTACAAACAACCACTTGAAACGGGCGTTTGAAACTGGCAAAAAGAACATCATATTGGGTGAGTATTGACCACTCATGTGACTCACGCTGGAGGTTGAGGATGCGAAACCGATTAATTGCTGCCATCGCAGTTGCTGTTATGGGGGCGTCCAGTCCGCTGCTGGCAAAGGTAACACAGGCTGAAGCCGCGCGCCTGAACAATGAGCTGACACCGGTTGGTGCCGAACGCGCGGGCAACGCGGCGGGCACCATTCCAGCCTGGGATGGCGGGCTTGCCACGCCACCGGGGAATTGGCGCGAGGGTTCTGTAGAAATCAATCCGTTCCCTGGCGATGACGCCCTGTATGTGGTGACAGGGGATAACCTGGATCTTTACCGGGACAAGTTGTCGGACGGCCACATCCGGATGCTGGAGCAATATGGCCCGGCATTTTTCATGCCGGTGTATGAAACCCGTCGGACAGCGGCGTTTCCCGAACATGTATACGAGAAGTTTCGCCAGAATGCCCTGACCGCCGAGTTGCTGGACAACGGCAACGGGGTAAGAGACACCATTATGACCAGCCCCTTCCCCATTCCGAAGAATGGTCTGGAAGCGATCTGGAACCACATTCTCCGGTATCGCGGTGAGGAAGTGTCCTTCCGAAGTGCTTCAGCCACTCCTCAGGAAGACGGTTCTTTCAACCCGGTGGTCAATCACTACGATTATTTCTTCGCGTACAGTCAGGTAGGCGCGGATCTTGCCGATATCGACAACAAGATCTTCTACCTGAAAACAGAGACTATCGCCCCGACCACGCTGGCGGGCACCATCACCCTGGTGCACGAGACTCTGGACCAGGTTCGTTCACCTCGCCTTGCATGGCGTTATGACGCCGGTTCCCGACGCCTGCGCCGTTCTCCGAACCTGGCCTACGAGACAGACCTGCCGAATTCGTCCTCTCTGCGTTCGGTAGACCAGAAAGATATGTATAACGGCGCTCCAAACCAGTATGACTGGGAACTCAAAGGTAAACGGGAGCTGCTGGTTCCCTACAACGGATACAAGCTTCACGATTCCGGTGTTCGCCCTGAGGATGTCATCCGCCCCAACCACATCAACCAGAGTCTTGCTCGCTATGAGCTGCATCGGGTGTGGGTGGTAGAGGCCAAGCGTCGTACCGGTATCGGCCATATTTACGAGCGCCGTGTGTTCTACATTGACGAAGATAGCTGGCAGATTCTGGTTTCTGAGGAGTACAACGAGAAGGGCGAGCTATGGCGCGTTTCCGAGGCTCACAATATCAGCTACTACAGCGAGCCGGTCTTCTGGACCACCATGGAAATGACGTATGATCTGAAGGCAAACCGTTATTACATTGATGGTCTGGACAATGGTTACCCCGCCTATGATTTCGCGCCGGGGTATCGTGGTAACGAGTTTACCGCCTCTGCGGCCCGTCGCGCTGCACGGCGTTAACCGTCCGCTTGCGGGGCGCCATCGTTTCCGGTGGCGCCCTTTCGTTGGCCAGTCTGTCCCGCAGACCCCGGAGATTGCCAATGGCCAACCCTGAAAACCTCCTTTCCGATCTGGATCAGCTTCAAAACGAATTAACCCTGGCCCTGGACAACCAGGATTGGGAACGATTGGGCCAGCTTAATGCCCGGGTTCGACCGACGGTGGAACCGTTGATGGCTGAGCTCGAGCAGGGTCGCCTTGATGCCACACTGGTGCGAGAGCGACTGGAAGCGCTGAATCGTTTTGTGGCCGAGGCCGATGCCGCCGCTGTGAAGGCCCGCGACGAGGCGAAAGCCTCATTGAAGGGGGTCAGCCAGAACCGTAACGCCGCCAAAACCTATCAGAACGTCTCCTCGAATCGTCAAAGATAGCGTCATAAAATTGACTCGGGCCGGCATACGGTCTTAAATACCGCACAAATCCATGAAGAGATTCCTGTGAATGTCCAAAAATAACAAAGTGCTGGTGCTGAGTGAGGATGAAACCAGGCGGCGAGATCTGGTCACCATTCTGGAGTTTGTCGGTGAAGAGCAGGTGATTTCCGGCGACGAGGCTTTGGCGCTTTTGGCGAGTGACGATGATCAGGCCTGGGATAGTGTTTCAGTGGCGGTCGTCAACGGCACCGAATCCGGCGCCTGTTCCGCCATAGAGCAGGTGTGCCGGGCCATGACCGGTGTACCAGTGTTGCTGGTTGGCGACCCTGAGCTCAAGGGTTTGTCAGAGGACGATGCGGCACGAGTGATTGCGCGGATGGAATGGCCGCTGAACTACACCAAGTTCGTGGATTCCCTGTACCGCGCACAGATCTATCGGGACCAGTTCAGCCGCAACCAGCAGCGCGGCCAGCAGCGTGGTGTGCAGCTGTTCCGCAGCCTTGTGGGAACCAGTCGTAAAGTCCAGCAAGTGCGCCAGTTGATGGAGCAGGTGGCCGACAAGGATGTGAGCGTGCTGATTACCGGAGAGTCCGGTACTGGGAAGGAAGTGGTTGCTCGCAATCTGCATTACCATTCTTCCCGCCGCGATAAGCCCTTTGTGCCGGTGAACTGTGGTGCCATTCCGGCAGAGCTGCTGGAAAGCGAGCTCTTTGGCCATGAGAAAGGCGCGTTTACCGGCGCCATTACGGCGAGGGTAGGGCGCTTTGAGATGGCGGAAGGCGGCACCTTGTTCCTGGATGAAATTGGCGATATGCCCCTGAACATGCAGGTGAAGATACTGCGGGTTCTGCAAGAGCGCACCTTTGAAAAAGTGGGCAGTAACCGCACCCAGACCGCTGACGTACGGGTGATTGCGGCGACCCACAAGCATCTTGAGGACATGATTGAATCCGGTGATTTCCGGGAGGACCTGTACTACCGGCTGAACGTGTTCCCCATCGAAATGCCGGCACTCCGGGAGCGAGTCGAAGACATTCCACTGCTGATCAACGAGCTGATTTCCCGGATGGAAAAAGAGAAGCGTGGTTCATTGCGGATGAACTCGGCGGCCATCATGAGCCTGTGTCGTCATGATTGGCCGGGCAATGTCCGTGAGCTGGCGAACCTGGTGGAGCGTCTTGCCATCATGCATCCTTATGGCGTGATCGGAGTGCAGGAATTGCCGAAGAAGTTCCGCTATGTGGATGATTACGACGAGAATCGCCCGGTAGAGGATTCAGGTATGCCCTCTTCCATACCAGGCCTGGTGGGGCTGGATGCGCCAGCGTTGCTTCCGGTGAACGGCATTGATCTGAAGGATTATCTCTCCAATCTCGAAAAGCAATTGATTCAGCAGGCTCTCGATGAAGCCAGCGGCGTAGTCGCCCGCGCCGCCGAGAAGCTGCGGATACGGCGCACGACGCTGGTGGAGAAAGTGCGAAAGTATGGTCTGAGGGACGACTCAGAAGAAGCCTGATGACACCGGGGTTGCCGGTAAAAGGTGGCGTCAAAGGTTTGTAACCTGCGACGCCATTGTTGTTTCTGGCCGACGGTAATTCGTCACCCTGGGTATCGTTGATTTCGTTACTATCTGAAAATAAACAATAAATACTAATTGGCACGCTGTTAGCTTTAACCTTTCCGAACAAAAGTATTGATGGCCCCGCCGGGCCTGTCAGGGGGAAAGGTTATGAGCCACGCACATGTCGTTATGGAGTCCCGCCACCAGCCGGATGCCAACGCTGCGGCTGATGTCAACGACAAGGTGACAGCACTGTTTCCACAGCAGGACGATGAGGCTGTAGATTCTGCGCTGGAACTGTTCAATCGCATGTCTCGTCAGATTACCGATTCCTATCGCACACTCGAGTCTCGGGTGAACCAGCTGTCCGGTGAGCTGTCTTATGAATCGCGACAGCGCCAGCAGGAGCTGGAGCAGAAAGAGCAGCTGGCAGATCGCCTGTCTACCTTGCTCAATGCCCTGCCTGCGGGTGTGGTGGTGCTGGACAAACATGGCACTGTCAGTCAGAGCAACCCGGCCGCCATTGCCTTGCTGGGCGAGCCGCTTGAGGGCGAGCGCTGGATCGACGTTATCCGCCGCTGTTTCGCGCCCCGTAACGATGATGGCCATGAGGTGTCCCTGAAGGATGGTCGCCGGGTCAGCATTGAGATTCGTACCATGGAGAATCAGCCGGGTCAGTTGATCCTGCTGACCGATCTGACTGAAACGCGCCAGCTCCAGTCGCAACTGGCTCATGCCCAGCGCCTCTCTGCCATGGGTAAGATGGTTGCGTCCCTGGCCCACCAGATTCGCACACCGCTGTCCGCCGCCATTCTCTATGGTGGTCATCTGAGCCAGCCGGATCTCGATGAGGAGCTACGTCAACGTTGCGCTTCCCGGCTGATGTCCCGCCTGACCCATCTGGAACAGCAGGTTCGCGACATGTTGATCTTCGCCCGCGGTGAAACCCGACTGGCGGAAGAGCTGGATTCGTCGCGCCTGGTGGAAGCGCTCGAGTCTGCTGTTGATGGACTCAAGCTTGCGCCAGGTGTGCAGGTGACCCTGGACAACCAGGTGCAGACGCCTTGCCGGCTGATGTGCAATCGCGATGCCCTGGTCGGCGCCTGTACCAATCTTGTGAATAACAGTCTGGAGGCGGGGGCAGCCGACGTTTCAATCGTCGTTTCCGCTACCTCTGGCCGCCTGGAAATCCGGGTTTCCGATAATGGACCCGGGTTCGAGCCTGGTGAGGCAGGTCGGATTATGGAAGCCTTCTACACCACCAAGTCCCATGGCACCGGCCTCGGGCTGGCCGTGGTGCAGGCTGTGGTCAAGGCCCATCAGGGCGAGTTTTCGATTTCATCCCCCGGACAGCAAGGCGCCGACGCGATAGTTCGGCTGCCTATTCTGACAGCCCGGTTTTAAAGAACAGGTTGGAGGTGCATAGCATGGCAAAGGCCCAGATTCTGATTGTGGAAGATGACCACGACCTGCGCGAAGCTTTGGTAACGACGCTGGAACTGGCGAAATTCCAGGTGCGGGAAGCGGCCAGCGCTGAAGATGCGCTGGCAAGCCTGGCCCGGGCGCCGGTCGATATGGTGGTCAGCGATGTCAATATGCCCGGCATGTCCGGCCATGATTTGTTGGCGGAAGTTCAGCGCTTGTATCCGGGGCTGCCCATGATGCTGATTACCGCGTACGGCCAGATCAGCCACGCGGTGTCTGCCATGCAATCTGGTGCCATCGATTATCTGGTCAAGCCGTTTGAGCCTCAGGTTCTGGTGGAAGCGGTCAGTCGGGTCGTGGGCGGAAGCCGCCAGAAGGCTGGCGATGAGCCGGTGGCTGAGGATCCTGTCAGCAAACGCATGTTCCAGTTGGCCGCGAAAGTGGCGGCCAGTGATTCCACAGTGATGATTTCCGGTGAGAGTGGTACCGGTAAAGAAGTGTTGGCCCGCTATATCCATCAGCAGTCACCCCGAGCGGATGAGCCGTTTGTCGCGATCAACTGTGCCGCTATTCCGGAGAATATGTTGGAAGCCATTCTGTTCGGTCACGAGAAAGGTGCATTCACGGGTGCCGTTGCAGCCTCCCCAGGTAAATTCGAGCAGGCCAATGGCGGAACCATCCTGTTGGACGAGATTTCCGAAATGGATCTTGGTTTGCAGTCCAAGCTGCTGCGAGTGTTGCAGGAGCGGGAAGTGGAGCGCGTCGGTGGTCGCAAGACCATTCAGCTGGATGTTCGTGTGCTGGCGACCACAAACCGTGATCTGGCGGACTACGTGCGCGAGGGCAAGTTCCGCGAAGACCTTTATTATCGATTGACGGTGTTCCCGATGCGGTGGCAGCCCCTGCGGGAGCGGCCGCTGGATATTCTGCCCCTGGCCCGCTCACTGCTGAAAAAACATTGCCGCAAGATGAAGCTGACCGGCATCACCCTGGCCGAGGATGCCCGTAAGGCACTGATGGCTCATGCCTGGCCGGGTAATGTCCGGGAACTGGACAATGCCATTCAGCGGGCGCTGGTGTTGCATCAGGGTAATGTAATCCACGCCGGCGACCTTTGTCTGGAGCTTGGGATTACCGGTGCCGCTGACTTTGGTGCACCCGCCGAGCCGGCCATTTCCGCCAGGTCCATGGAGGTCCCTGCGGCTGACGTGCCAGACCCCGAGGCCGGGCTGGAAGCGGATTCAGCGGCTGATGAGGCGATTGGCTCACTCGGAGATGATCTGCGCCAACAGGAGTTCCGTATTATTATCCAGACCCTCAAGAAAGAGCGTGGCAGGCGCAACCGGGCAGCGGAGCAGTTGGGTATCAGCCCGCGAACGCTTCGTTACAAACTGGCCCAGATGCGAGATGCCGGTATCGATCTTGATGCGGAGCTGGCCATGGCCTGAGTCAGGGCCTTTGTTGTCGACCTTATACTCCTTCGGGCACCCTTCGGGGTGCCGTTTTTTTACCCGCCTGCCTGGTCTTCTTTTTCGGTCTGGTTTCACTCCTGTCAATTCTTTGTCACGTAGACGCCTTCCACTGTAAAATGCTTTATTAACCCGTTGAAATAAATAGTTTAATTGTTTCTGGCCTGTTGCTTGCTTTCAGTTCATTTGAGTTAGCAACAAGTACAGGCCCGACTGGGCCGCCGGGAGAGTGTGATGGTTCAACGTGCCGACATAAACAATGTTCTGTCTGAGATCCGGAATCTGCGTACCCAGATGATGCAGAACCAGAGGATTGAACAGGATCAGTCCGTACGTGGCCGCATCGATGGCCCACGACAGGTTCAGGAAACCCAGGAAGTTCCCAGCTTCAGCGATATGCTGGGCAAGGCCGTCAACAATGTACACGAGGTCCAGAGTCAGGCCAGTGAACTCAGGACGGCCTACGAAATGGGCGATCCGAACGTGGACATTACCCGGGTAATGATTGCTGCCCAGAAATCTTCGGTGTCTTTTGAGGCTCTGACCCAGGTGCGTAACCGGGTTGTGCGAGCCTATGAAGACATCATGAATATGCCGATCTGATAACGGAGCAACAGCATGGCAAGCGTACCTGCGGAAACCGCCGCCTCTGACCTGCCGGCTACTCAGGAGTCTGATACTCCGGAGAGCCGTAGCAATCTTTTGCTCGGATTCAACCGATTGAATCTGCTGCGCCAGGTCGGGCTTATGGTCGGGCTGGCCGCCAGCGTGGCACTGGGTGTGGCTGTGGTGCTCTGGGCCCAGGAGCCCAATTACCAGCCGGTGGTGGGGGATCTGTCTGCCTACAACCCGCAGGACGTGACCACCATCCTCGACAGCAACGGTATCGATTACAAGATGGACCCCCGCACCGGAGCATTGCTGGTGCCGTCTGAACAGGTCTATAGCGCGCGCCTCAAGCTTGCTGCTGAAGGCGTAACCGACCAGAAGACCATGGGTTATGAGTTGCTGGACCAGGAACGTGGTCTGGGAACGTCCCAGTTCATGGAAACCATCAGCTACCGGCGCGGACTGGAGGGCGAACTGGCCCGGACCATCGCCGCCATGCGTGGTGTTCGAAATGCCCGGGTGCACCTGGCCATTCCCGAGCGTTCGGTGTTTATCCGGGATGCCCGTGAACCGACCGCCTCGGTATTCCTTGAAGTGTTTGCGGGCCGTCGCCCTGAGCCTGAACAGATTCGGGCCATCGTCAACCTGGTGGCCGGCAGCATTCCGATGATGAACCGGGATCAGGTGACCGTGGTTGACCAGAACGGCAATCTGTTGACGGGCGATGAGGTTCAGGCCGAAACAGACCGGATGAAAGACCAGTATGAATACACGTCCAGGGTTGAAGAGCGGCTGACCCGCCGTGTCGCCTCATTGATTGGCCCGATTGTCGGGGAAGGGCGTTACCGCGCGGAAGTCACCGCCGACCTCGACTTCTCTGCGGTCGAGCGTGCCGAGGAGTTATACAATCCGGAGCAACAGGCGGTGCGCAGTGAGCGCGAGTTGTCTGAGCAGCGTGTGGCGGGAGCCCAGGGTGGCATTCCCGGTGCGCTGGCCAATCAGCCGCCAGGGGCTGCGACGGTTCCGGAGCAGGCCACTGCCGCCCCAGGGGAAGATGGCGCTCCTGCAGCTCCGCCGGTGAATGTCCGGAGTGAATCCACCCGGAACTATGAACTGGATCGTACCGTCAGCTACACCCGTCAGGAGCTGGGTGCGGTCAAGCGGGTGACCGTGGCCCTTGCCGTGGATGACATGAAAGTGGTCGACCCGGAAACCGGCGAGGTGAGCTATCAACCCTGGCCAGAGGCCGAACTGCAACGGCTGAGCATGCTGGTGCGTGATGCGGTTGGCTATTCCGCGTCCCGCGGAGACAGCGTTACCGTCATGAATACGGCGTTTGCCCCAGAGGAAGCGGTGGAGTTTGAAGCTCCGGGCTTCTGGGAGCAGCCCTGGTTCTGGGATTTGATGAAGCAGGTATTGGCAGGACTGGTCATTCTGATTCTGGTTCTTGGCTTGCTGCGCCCCACCCTGAAGACGCTGTCCGGTGGCGGCCGCCGCGAGCGTGGTGAAGGCGGAGAAGAGGGGGAGTATGGTGGCCTTGCTGATATCGAAGGCGGGCAGGCACTACGCGATGCCATGTCGTCTCAGGATGACCTGCTTTTGCCGGGCGCCACAGACAGCTATGATAGACAGTTGAATGCACTCAAAGGCCTGATTGCGGAAGATCCCGCCAGGGTTGCACAGGTTATGCGCCAGTGGGTGAACGTCGATGACTGAAGAAAACGGCCAGTTGCAGGGGGATGCCCCGAAAAAGCCGCAGCGCAAGATTCCGCGAGTGGAGCAGGCAGCGATCCTGCTGATGTCTCTGGGTGAAGCGGACGCTGCTGAGGTGCTCAAGCACATGGGGCCGAAAGAGGTTCAGCGGGTTGGCGTCGCCATGGCGCAGATGAAAGACGTCAGCAAGGACGACGTCACCTACGTGCTTAACCAGTTTGTGGACGCTGTCGGCGGCCAGACCGGTTTGGGGGTTGGTAATGACGATTATATCCGGGCGATGCTCACCCAGGCGCTGGGTGATGACAAGGCCGCGAGCCTGATTGACCGAATCCTGATTGGCGGCAATACCACCGGCCTGGATACTCTTAAGTGGATGGAGCCCCGGGCTGTGGGCGATATTATCCGTTACGAGCATCCCCAGATTCAGGCCATTGTTATCTCCTACCTAGACCCGGACCAGGCCGCTGAAATTCTTGGCACACTTGATGAAAAAGTGCGACTGGATGTGATGATGCGGGTGGCGTCGCTGGAAAGCATTCAGCCACAGGCCCTGCAGGAACTGAACGACATCCTTGAGAAGCAGTTCTCCGGTGGCGCGGCCTCCCAGACCAGTCGGATTGGTGGTGTGAAGCGAGCGGCCGATATCATGAACTTCATGGATCGCGGGATTGAGGGCTCGTTGATGGATTCCATCAAAGACATGGATCCTGATCTGGCGTCCACCATTGAAGACCTCATGTTCGTGTTTGATAACCTCAAGGATATCGATGATCGGGGTATTCAGGCGCTGCTTCGAGAGGTGTCCTCCGAGGTGCTGGTGGTTGCGCTCAAAGGTGCCGACGAAGCCGTCAAGGAGAAGATCTTCAAGAACATGTCCAAGCGTGCTGCGGAGTTGCTGCAGGATGATCTGGAAGCCAAGGGGCCGGTCAAGGTCAGCGAAGTCGAAGCGGCCCAGAAAGACATTATCACCGTTGCTCGCCGTATGGCTGAAGCCGGCGAGATCTCGCTGGGTGGTAGTGGCGAAGAAATGATGTGATGAAAGATTCCGATCAGGACAGCAAGCGCATACCGAAAGAACAGATGACCGCCTGGGAACGGTGGGAATTGCCTCTGCTTGATGAGCGCGGAAACCAGGTTGTCGAGGAAGAGGAAGTCAAGCCGCTGACCGCGGCCGACCTGGAAGAGATTCGCCAGGCTGCCCGCGAGGACGGTTTTCAGGAGGGCCGGCAGGCTGGTTACGCGGAAGGCTTTGAGCAGGGTCGCGCAGACGGGCACAAAGATGGCTACGCCGCAGGCGAGGCGGAGGGTCGGAGCGAGGGTGAGCAGCAGGCAGCGGAGCAGACGCGTCAGGAAGTTGCCTCCCGGATGGAACGGCTGGAGCATCTGATGGGTGAGCTGTTGTTGCCCATCGAACGCCATGAAGACGAGCTGGAAGCGGTGCTGGTCAACCTCACTACCGTATTGGCCCGGGCGGTGGTCTTCCGTGAGCTCAGCATTGATTCCTCCCAGATTCGCCAGGTGGTGCGTCGGGCTCTGTCGTCACTGCCCTCTACCGCCGACAATCTACGCATTCATATTCACCCCGACGATATCGAGCCGGTACGGGAAGTCACAGAGCGCCTGGAATCACCGGCGGTTCTCATTGAGGATGACTCTCTCATGCCTGGTGGCTGTAAAGTGGAATCGCGCCATAGTCTGGTGGATTACACCGTGGAGAAGCGCTTCCAGCGGGTGGTTCAGGGTATGCTGGAAGAACAGCTGGCGGAGCCTGCCGGTCCGGATCAGGAGGAGCTGGCACCCAGTATGGGGGAGCTGACCGATTTTCACCGGGATGTGCTGAGTGATTCGGGCATGACATCACCGCCAGAATCCGAGTCTGACGAATTCAACGACCAGGGCCAGGACGATGACATCACGCCTGGCTGAACGGTTACGGCAGCTTCAGGGGGCCATCAGCGACGAGCCTGCGCCAGAATTGTCTGGCCGGCTCACCCGCATGGTGGGTCTCACGCTGGAGTGCGTGGGTTGCCCGATGGTGGTGGGGGACCGTTGTCTGATTCAGGGTGATAGCGCCACCAGTGTTGAAGCGGAAGTGGTGGGGTTTGAGGAAGATAAGGTTTACCTGATGCCGCTGACCGCCATCGAAGGTCTCAAGCCCGGAGCTCGGGTGATTCCTCTGGCCTCGGCCAGCAGGGTACCGGTTGGCCCGCAAATGCTGGGGCGAGTGGTGAATGGTGCCGGCGACCCGCTGGACGGCAAGGGACCGTTGCAGGCAGAGGCCAGAGTGCAGCTGACCGGCGACATCATCAACCCATTGAACCGGGCTCCGGTGCGCCAGTCCATGGATGTGGGAATCCGTGCAATCAACGCGTTGCTGACCGTAGGGCAGGGGCAGCGTCTCGGCCTGTTTGCCGGCAGTGGTGTCGGTAAGAGTATGCTGCTGGGAATGATGACCCGGTTCACGGATGCAGACATTACCGTGGTTGGGTTGATTGGTGAACGGGGCCGGGAGGTCAAGGAATTCATCGAGGACATTCTCGGCGATGAAGGCCTGGCTCGTTCCGTGGTTGTAGCCGCTCCGGCAGATGACTCGCCGTTGATGCGCCTGCGCGCTGCCATGCTCACCACCCGAATTGCCGAATACTACCGCGATCAGGGTAAGCGCGTTCTTCTTTTAATGGATTCTCTCACCCGCTATGCCCAGGCACAGCGGGAGATCGCCCTGGCCGTAGGCGAACCACCGGCGACCAAGGGTTATCCGCCCTCGGTTTTTGCCAAGCTGCCGCAACTGGTTGAGCGAACAGGTAACGGCCGTCCCGGCGGCGGTTCCATTACTGCATTTTATACCGTTCTGACGGAAGGCGACGATCAGCAGGATCCCATTGCCGACGCAGCCAGGGCCATCCTTGATGGTCACATCGTCTTATCCCGGCGGCTGGCGGAAGAAGGCCATTATCCGGCGATTGATGTGGAAGCCTCTATCAGCCGGGTAATGCCCCAGGTGACTGATTCTGAGCATTTCTCCCGGGCCCAGAGATTCAAGCAGGTTTACTCCCGTTACCAGCAGGCCCGTGATCTGATCAGTGTGGGTGCCTATGTGAAAGGTTCCGACCCGGAGACTGACTTTGCCATTCAGCACATAGGCAATATGAGCCAGTTTCTGCAGCAGGGGCTGAATGAAAGTGCTCCTCTCACGGAGGCGATTGAGCAACTGATGGCGGTAGTGCCGGAACGACGTTCACCGGAACGAAGAAAGACGGCGGTGCCGAACCCCGCCGGCAATCGGGATAATGTCTGATGCTGCGATCGAAACGGCTTGAAGTTGTCCTCTCCCTTGAAGAGCGGAAAGAACAGGAAGCGTTGGAACGCCTTGGTGAGGCCCGAAAGCAGGTGGAGGCGCACCGCGAACAGGTGGAGAACCTGGAGCGCTATCAGCAGGAGTATCGTGACCAGATCCGCGCGAGCCAGCAGGGTGTTGTTCCTGTGGCGCGACTGCAGGCCTGGCAGGCTTTTATCGCCCAGCTGGACCAGGTGATTGCCCAGCAACAGCGGCAGCTGCAACAGGCTGAACAGGTGTTTGAAGCCAGGCGCCGGGAGTGGCAACAGGCCTGGGAACGTCGCCGTGGTATGGAAAAATACATTGAGTCCTGCCGGCAACAGGAACAACGGGAACAGGATCTCAGAGACCAGAAACTGGCGGACGAAGCTGCCGGTCGGGCCTTTGCCCGGCGACAGCGATAATTGAAGTCCCCGGTGATCTGCATCAGATAACCCGGATGCAATTTCCGTTTATTTGACTATCCTTTACCAGATAAGCTTGCCATCAATGGCTGGCAGCGAAGGAAAGTCATTGGTGGAATGTGCCGGGAGGTTCAGGAATGCCTATAGAGACACGCCGGAGCGATGACGGCAAGACCCTCACGATCTGCGTGGAGGGTCGGTTCGATTTCAGTACCCATCAATCCTTTCGGGATGCCTACGAGCACAGCGAACCCACCGTCAGCCACTACGTCATTGATCTTTCAGACACCACTTACCTCGACAGCTCTGCTCTGGGCATGTTGCTTCTGTTAAGGGATCATGCTGGCGGAGATGGCGCCCGCATCTCAATCGAGAACTGCAACAGCGATGTCCGGCGAATTCTCTCCATTTCCAACTTCGAGCAGTTGTTCAGCATTCGCTGAGGCGATTCCCTTGAAGGTACTTCTTGCCGAGGACAGTGCCAGCGACAGGTTGATTCTGGCGCGGCTGGTAAAGCGCCTGGGCCATACCGTGATTGAAGCCGAAGACGGTACCGAGGCGGTGGATCTGTTCCGGGAGACCCAGCCGGATCTGGTGTTGCTGGACGCCCTGATGCCGCGGATGGACGGAATGGAGGCCGCTCGTCAAATCAAGGCTCTGGCAGGCGAGCGCCTGGTGCCGCTCATCTTTCTCACCTCCCTGTCGGGGGCGGGTGATCTGGCCCGGTGTCTTGAGGCCGGCGGCGACGACTTTCTCGTCAAACCCTACAATCGCGTGATTCTGGAAGCGAAGATTAACGCGTTTAATCGTATGAGGGGGTTGCACCAGGCATTGTCGGACCAGCGTGACCATATTCGGCGCCAGAATCAGCAGATGCTGGACGAGCAGCGCACGGCGCGGCGGGTGTTTGATAATATTGCCCATACCGGTTGTCTGGATGCCCCCAACATCCGCCACCATGCATCCCCCCTCTCGGTTTTCAACGGTGATGTATTGTTTGCTGCTCAGCGCCCCGGGGGCGGCACTCTGGTGTTTCTGGGTGATTTCACTGGGCACGGATTACCTGCCGCCATTGGCGCCATGCCGGTTGCTGAAATCTTCTACGGGATGGCGGCCAAAGGCTTTGGCGCCCCGGATGTCCTCCGGGAAATTAACCGCAAGCTTCGGCGAATACTGCCGGTAGGCATGTTCTGTTGTGGTTTGATGGTTGAGGCTGACTTCAAACACAACAGCCTGCGTGTCTGGAATGGTGGCTTGCCGGATGGCTGGCTGTTGCGTGCCGCAGGCGACCGTGTCGCCATTCCGTCCCGGCATCTGCCGCTGGGTGTCCGGGAGCCGGACCAGTTTTCGGCCTCCATGACCGTGCTGGATGCGGCACCGGGCGACTGGCTGGTGATGATGACCGACGGGCTCCCCGAGGCGCCCAATAGTGGCGGTGAAAGCCTGGGCGAGGAAGGTGTCTTGAGCGTTCTGGCGGGTCTGGAACCAGGGCAGGAGCCGTTCGAGGCCCTGCTGGAGAGAATGCAGCAGCACACCGGGAAGCCAGAGCTGGCTGATGACCTGACGCTCTGCTGCCTGCAAATGGTCCGGGCCGAGGCGCCAGAAGCAATGCCCGACAAGATTCCTGAATCGGCGTTGACGGGCCCGGCGGACTGGCGCTGCGTCTATGAGCTGAGGGAACAGACACTGGCAGACTTCAACCCCCTGCCGCTTTTACTGCATATCTGTATGGAGGTGCCCGGACTGAGGAGCCGAAGCGGCGAGGTCTACACCCTGTTGTCGGAACTCTACAACAATGCTCTTGAGCACGGTGTTCTGGCCCTGTCCTCAGAGTGGAAAACGTCACCTGGCGGTTTCAGCCGCTATTACCAGGAGCGAACGCGCAGACTGGGGAACACCGATGGGCATTTCATACGGTTTTCTCTTGAGCATCAGCCCAGGGAGGGTGGAGGTACCCTTACCGTTGTCTGTGAAGACAGTGGTGATGGTTTTGATTTCACTGAATATTCTGACACAGTGATGCAACAGCAGGCGGCTTCAACCGGCCGATACGCGGGCCGGGGACTTGAGATCCTCCGGCGTATGACGCGAAATCTCAAGGTTCACGGCCGGGGCAATCGCGTGGAAATCGTCTATGATTGGTGGTTCCCCGACGCGGCCATAATCAGTGGCGCCTGAGTGCCGACAAACGAGGATAGCGAATGAACGACAAACCCCATCTTGACGTGGAGGCGCTGGCCGAACTGCAGGATGTGATGGAAGACGAGTTTGATGTCCTGATCCAGACCTACCTGGCAGACTCCCGTTCACGCATTGACGGCCTGAAAGAGGCGCTGGCAACGGCCGACCCGGAGCACTTCGCCAAGACCGCGCACAGCTTCAAGGGCAGTTGCATCAATATCGGTGCTCCCAGGCTCGGAGGCCTGTGTTTTGAGGCCGAGCAACTGGGCAAGGACGCCACTCTGGAACAGGCCCCTGCAGTGCTTGAACGGATTGAGGCCGAGTTTTCGGAGGTGGCTCGACGTTTGCAAAACTTTGGCCAGGAGGCCTGAACGTCACCCTGTGTGAAGGTTTGGCACCGCTTTTGCAGCTCTCAGGAAAACGCTCCGAACAGGGGCTACCTGAGATCTAAAGCGGCAAGAGGTTGCCATGCAACAGACCATACTTCCCCAGGCACCGGCGAAAACGAGTCAGCCAGAGGTCGGTGCAGCGAAATCGCAAGGCCGGAAGGACCCGGAGGCCGGTGACAGTCGTTTTGACGAGCTGTCCAGGGCCGAGCAGAAGCGGATGGATGCCAAGCGCGCCGAACGTCGGGATCAGGCTGATGCCGCGCAGGAACGCAAGGCAGCCGACCGGGCCGATGAGAAAGCCGAAGCCTCCGGTACCCGGCCAGAAAGAAATGATACGCCCACTGACCAAAAGCAGGTAGCGGACTCCGATTCAGCGGCCCGTCCTTCCTCGGCCAGTGACACCAGCAATACCGGCGATACTGAGGCAGACGATGCCCTGGTCGTTGCCGAACCGCTGATGCCCCTGACATTCGCCAATCTTCAGTCGCTGTATCCTGCAGCCGCCAACCAATCCGGTACGGGCGGACCTGAGAGCCTGGCATCAAATATGGCGCTCACAGGAACTCAGGCCAACCCCGGACTGATCAAGGGCCTGCCGGGGCAAACATCTGCCGGCGGAGGCAGCACCGCTCTGGCTCCGGGCATGCAGCTAACCGACCTGCTTGCCGGTGCGACAAGCGCTGAGAGCGCCCGTCCCGTTGATCCGACCAGTCTGCTCTCCAATCCCAGATTCCAGAGTGTAATGGATACCGCAGCGCAGCAGGCAGCACAGCCCGGAAAACTGGCTGCGGACGCCAACATTCCGCTCCGGGGCTACACTACCTCGGTGGATGTGCCGGTTGGACAGGCGGAGTGGGGCGACAAGGTCATGGGCAAGCTCAGTTGGCTGACCGCCCGCAATATGTCGGTTGCCGAAATACACCTCACGCCTCCGGATATGGGGCCAATGGAAGTCAAGGTTAAAGTCCACAACGATCAGGCCAGCGTCACCGTGCATGCGGCCAACCCGGTGGTGAGGGAGCAGCTCGAACAGCACTCCCACCGGCTCCGCGACATGCTGGGTGAACAGGGGTTGTCCCTGGGGCAGTTTGATGTCTCTGACCAGGGCGGTCAGCAGGCCGGTGGCGAGAGTGGTGAGGCCGGTGAGGGCGATGGTCGGTCTTCTGGTGGATCATCCCTGGCCAGCCACGATGCTGATGCAGAGTCGTTGAGCACCGGCCAGCTTGATCTGGGCTGGCGGGGTGAAGTGGACGTCTTTGCCTGAGTCCGGATGATTTCTGACCAATTCAGCCTGCTGTCTTCCGACTTCTTTGCCCATCCCCTCCGGCAACGCTAAACTGCGGTTCTGAATACAGGGGATGGGCTGTCTGGCCCGGCCTTTGCATCACATCAGCGAAAGGTTGTTCGGAGCTTTCCGGACGCCAAAAAAGTGACAAGCGAGTGTTATGGCCGAAAATACTGCGACCGAAGCGCCTGCCAAAAAAGGCAAGCTGAAACTGATCATCATGCTGGTGATCATCATTATCCTGGCGGTGGGCCTTTCCGTGGTCGGGACACTCTGGTTCCTGGGCGGAGGATTGCCCGGCGCAGATGACGCCGAAACCACGACTTCGGCAGAGCCCGCGTTTGTCGCCAGCAGTTATACCGAAATTGAGAAAGCCCTGGTGACCACCGTTCAGGCTCAGGGTCGACAGCGCTATGCCCAGGTCTATGTATCATTCGAAGCCAAAGATCCTGCTGCACTGGCCGCCGCTGACGTTCATATGCCGCTTATCCGCAGCCAACTGGTGATGGTGCTGGGCAGCAGCGACTTCTTGCAGTTGCAAACGCCGGAAGGTCGTCAGACGCTGGCCGACAGCATGCTGCAGACTGTGAATCAGGTGCTGGAGCAGGAAGGGGAGCCGGCAATCGACCGGGTATTGTTCCGGAATTTTGTGGTTCAGTAATCATACCGGGCGGATAACCAACATTAGGGGCAGGAACAGGTATGCAGGATTTACTGTCACAGGACGAGATCGATGCCCTCCTCCACGGGGTGGATGATGGTGACATCGATACCTATGAAGAGACCGATGATACCGGCGTAAAGAACTACGACCTCGCCAGCCAGGATCGGATCGTCCGTGGCCGCATGCCAACGCTCGAGATGATCAACGAGCGTTTTGCCCGCTATACCCGTATCAGTCTGTTTAACCTGCTGCGCCGCAATGCCGATGTCTCCACCGGCGGTGTCCAGATCATGAAATTCGGTGAGTACATCCATACCCTGTATGTGCCCACCAGCCTTAACCTGTGCAAGGTTCGCCCGTTACGCGGTACATCCCTGTTCGTGCTGGATGCCAAGCTGGTGTTCAAACTGGTGGACAACTTCTTCGGTGGTGAGGGTCGCCATGCCAAGATCGAGGGCCGGGAATTCACCCCTACCGAAACCCGCATTGTGCAAATGGTGCTGAATCAGGTCTTCCACGACATGAAAGAAGCCTGGCATGCGGTCTTGCAGGTGGAATTCGAATACCTCAGTTCGGAAGTCAACCCGGCCATGGCCAACATCGTCAGCCCGAGCGAAGTGGTGGTGGTCAGTACCTTCCATATTGAACTCGATGGGGGGGGCGGCGAACTTCATTTTGCACTGCCGTACTCGATGATTGAGCCAATCCGCGATGTGCTGGATGCGGGTGTGCAGAGTGATATTGATGATGTCGACGAACGCTGGGTAAACGCCTTGCAGGAGGACATCAAAGAGGTCAATGTGCCCATCAATACCACCGTCTGCCGGCGCCGCATCTCTTTGCGCGACATTGCCCGGATGAAAGCCGGCGATGTGATTCCGGTAGAAATTCCCGAGCACCTGACGGTGACCGCCAATGGTATTCCAATCTACAAGGCAACGCTGGGCACCCGCGACGGTAAGCTGGCGCTGAGGATTCACGACCGGGCCAAGTTGCCCAAGGTAAAGAAACAACTGAAGGTGGGACGCAATGGCTGACGACGACAAGAAAGACGAGCAGGAACTCAGCGAAGACGAAAAGCTGGCGGCCGAGTGGGAAGCGGCAATGGACGAGTCTGGCGATGCAGAGGGCTCCCGGGAAGACGAGTGGGCAGCGGCTATGGCTGAGGCTGAAGGTGGCGACGACCAACCTGAAGCGGAACACCAGGACGTGCGCACCGCTCCCATGGAGGAGTTTGGTGCGGATCAGGGCGCTGGTGGTGGCGAGTCTCCGGACATCGACGTGATCCTGGATATCCCCGTCACCATCTCCATGGAAGTGGGCAACACCCAGATTCCGATACGCAATCTGCTCCAGCTGAACCAGGGCTCGGTGATCGAACTGGATCGGCTGGCGGGCGAGCCACTGGATGTGCTGGTCAATGGCACCCTGATCGCCCACGGTGAGGTGGTCATGGTGAATGAGAAGTTCGGTATCCGGCTGACGGACGTTATCAGCCCGGGTGAGCGAATCAAACGGCTGCAGAAATAATATGGCAAGACTGATTGGCTGGTTGCTGCTTTGGGCACCGTTGCCGCTGTTGGCTGAGGAAGCGGCAAAGGCGGGAGATACCGCTGCCTCTGGCGGGCGTGCCCCGGATACTGTAGCGACGATACTGAGCCTGGGAGCGGGCCTGTTGGCGGTGGTGGCCATCATTTACGGTTGTGCCTGGCTGATCCGTCGGATGGGCGGCATGACCGGTATGAACAACAACGCTATCAAGGTGGTGTCTGTGCTGGCCATCGGTGCCAGGGAACGTATTGCGCTGGTGGAAGTGGGTCAGCAGCAGATTCTGCTTGGCATTACTCCCAGCACGATCAGGACCCTGCATGTATTTGACCAGCCGGTGGTGGATGCCGGCAATGCCGGCTCCAGTGACTTCGCCCGCAAGCTGCAGTCCATGATTGGCAAATCCTGGTCAGCGCCAGAGAGGAAAGACTAACGTCATGGTGGTGGCCATTCTCAAACGCGGTTTTCCCTGGCTTGCGCTGATTGCCGGCCTTTGTCTTCCCGCCCTGGCCCAGGCTGATCTGCCCGGCATTCCGGCATTTACGGTTGAGCCCGGCGAGAACGGCACCGAGGAGTACTCGGTAACCCTGCAGATCCTGGCGTTGATGACCGCGCTGACTTTCCTGCCGGCCATGCTGATGATGATGACCTCGTTTACCCGGATCATCGTGGTCTTTGCGATTCTTCGTCAGGCTCTGGGGCTACAGGCCACACCCTCCAACCAGATCTTGCTGGGGCTGGCGCTGTTTCTGAGCATTTTTATCATGAAGCCGGTGCTGGAAGAGGCGAACCGGGTGGGCCTGCAACCATACCTGCAGGAAGAGGTGACTTCACTGGAGGCGGTGGAACTGGCCAGCCAGCCGTTTCGGAAGTTTATGCTGGAACAGACTCGAGAAGATGACCTGGCGCTGTTCATGAGGATTGCCGATGTTCAGTATGAAACACCGCAGGACGTGTCTTTCTGGATTCTGATGCCAGCGTTTGTCACCAGTGAACTGAAGACGGCGTTCCAGATCGGGTTTATTCTGTTTATACCATTCCTGATCATCGACATGGTGGTGGCCAGTGTTCTGATGGCCATGGGTATGATGATGCTGTCACCCATTATCATCTCGCTGCCGTTTAAAATCATGCTGTTTGTGCTGGTGGATGGCTGGGCCCTGATCATGGGAACCCTGGCCGCCAGTTACGGGATCTAGGAGGTATCATGACTCCGGAAACGGTTATCGACATACTGCGAGAAGCGCTCTGGCTGATTGTTTTGCTGTCTGCCGTCATCATCGGGCCGGGGCTGGCAATTGGTCTTGTGGTCAGTACCTTCCAGGCTGCTACCCAAATCAACGAACAGACCCTCAGTTTCCTGCCTCGCCTCCTGATCACACTGATCGTGATCATTGCCGCCGGGCCCTGGATGCTGACCACCTTGCTGGACCACGCCAACGGGCTGATCTCCCGCATTCCCTATCTGATCGGCTGAGCCCATGCTGCCGGCGGAGTTCAGTGCAGATCTGATCGGCCAGTGGGTGGGGCAGCATATCTGGCCATTGTTCCGGCTGGCCAGTTTTCTCATGGTCATCCCTATTTTCGGTACTCAACTGGTGCCGGCGAGGGTGCGGCTGGGGCTGGCGCTACTGATGACGATCCTGATTGTGCCCATGATCCCTCCCGTTCCCCAGGTGGAAGCGCTTAGTGCCGACGCGGTCGTCATCACGCTGCAGCAGATCCTGATTGGTATCGGCCTGGGCTTCGCGCTGACCGCACTCTGGCAGTTGTTTGTGATCGCCGGGCAGATGATTGCCATGCAGATGGGCCTGGGCTTTGCCTCCATGGTAGACCCCGCCAATGGTGTTAACGTGCCAGTGCTGGCTCAGATCTACACCATCACCATTACTTTGCTGTTTCTGGTGATGAATGGCCATCTGGTGGCCTTCGAGGTGTTCATCGAGAGTTTCTATACCTTGCCTATTGGCCTGGAGGGGCTGGGGCAGGATGGTGTGTGGGCGCTGGCCCATCGCATTTCATGGATGTTTGCCTCTGCTATGTTGCTGGCATTGCCGGCCGTGACTGCGGTCCTGATTGTGAACATCTCTTTCGGTGTAATGACCCGTGCGGCGCCTCAGATGAACATCTTCGCCCTCGGCTTTCCGATTGGCCTGATTTTTGGGTTGTTTGCTATCTGGGTCTTACACGCCAATTTCCTGCCACACTTCGATCAGTCCACGCGGGAAACGTTTGATTTCATGCGCGCTCTGCAAGGGCAACCCTGACCATGGCCGAAGAGAACGACAACAGTCAGGAAAAAACCGAAGAGCCTACCCCCCGACGCCTGGAGAAGGCCAAGGAGGAAGGCCAGACGGCCCGTTCCAAGGAACTCGCCACCATGGCGGTATTGCTGGCCGGTGCTGGCGGGCTTCTGATTTTTGGTACGTCGCTTGGCGCATCTATTGAGTCCATCATGCGCGACTCCTTCGTAATCGAGCGCTCTGCGATTTTTGATACCCGGCATATGAGTGTTCAGCTGATACTGGCAGCCAAAGAGGCGGCCTGGGCACTGTCACCGATACTGGTGATGTTGCTGATTGCCGCCATTGCCGGCTCCATTGGCATCGGCGGTCTGCTGTTCAGTGCCAAGGCCATCGCACCGAAATTCAACCGGATGGATCCGATCAAGGGCCTGGGACGAATGTTCTCCATGCGCTCCCTTATCGAGCTGGTTAAGGCGATTGCCAAGGTGGGCCTGGTGATGGCGGTCGCCATCCTGATTCTGAACCTTCGCACCGAAGACTTGCTTGCGATTGCCGAAGAGCCGACCGTACCTGCCATGGAGCACGTGCTGTGGACGCTGGGCTGGAGCTTCTTCTTCCTGTCCTGCGCCACCATTGCCATTGCCGCCATCGATGTGCCTTTCCAGATCTACGATCACCAGAAAAAGCTCCGTATGACCAAGCAGGAGGTCAAGGACGAGTACAAGGACACCGAGGGCAAGCCGGAGGTCAAAGGCAAGATTCGCCAGCTCCAGCGGGAGATGGCCCAACGCCGGATGATGCAGGATGTTCCCAAGGCCGATGTGGTGATTACCAACCCGACCCACTATGCCGTGGCATTGAAGTACGATCAGAAAACCATGGGCGCGCCAGTGGTGGTGGCCAAGGGGGCAGACGAGGTGGCCTTCAAGATTATGGAAATTGCCAGGGAGAACAAGGTCGAGGTCCTGCGAACACCGCCACTGACACGGGCGGTGTATCACAATACCGATATTGGTGAAGAGATTCCGGACGGCCTGTACATGGCCATTGCTCAGGTGCTGGCCTACGTCTTCCAGCTGCGTCAGTTCCGCAAGGGCCGGGGGCCGAAGCCCGGCATGCCGGACTTCCCGATTCCGCCCGATATGCGGCGTGATATCTGAAGCCCTCTATTCCGGCGAACCGGAATAGAGGCAGGATATTGCTTTCCGCGGGGTCAGCTGGATTCGTGCTCGTGAATCCGCTTGCCCCAGGCTTCCCGTTCGCCCGGCAGGATCAGGTTAAGGATGATGGCAACCACTGCGCACAGGGCGATGCCTTCCAGTTGGCCCAGCGCCATGTTGCCGATACCAAAGACCAGGGTCACGCCTACGATCACCAGATTACGGGACTGGGACAGATCCACCTGATGTCGGATCAGGGTATTCAGGCCCACAACGGCGATTGAACCGAACAGCAGGCAGAGGATGCCGCCCATAACCGGTACCGGAATGGTCTGCAACGCGGCGCCGAACTTGCCGACAAACGCCAGAACAATGGCAACCACCGCCGCCCACCACATAACTTTCGGGTTGAAGTTCTTGGTCAGCATCACCGCACCGGTTACCTCGGAATACGTGGTGTTGGGAGGACCGCCAAGCAGCGAGGCAGCGCTGGTGGCCAGACCATCACCCAGCAGGGTACGGTGCAAGCCCGGTTTTTCCAGATAGTTCTTGCGGGTAACGTTACCGATGGCCAGAACGTCGCCGATGTGTTCAATGGCCGGTGCGATGGCGACCGGAATCATGAACAGGATAGCGCCCCAGCTGAACGCCGGTGCTACGAAGTTTGGCATTGCCAGCCACTCAGCCTGCTGGATCGGCGTTGTGTCAACAATGCCCATGATGGCAGAGAGAAGGTAACCCACGAGGACACCAAACATGATCGGGATCAGTCGGAAAATGCCCTTGGCCCAGACCGACATGATGATGGTCACGGCCAGAGAGATCATGGCAATCCATATGGCAGTGTTGTAGGGCACCAGCTGAGTCTGGCCGTCACCGGTTTTGCCCGTAGCCATAAACACTGCTACCGGAGCCAACCCCAGGCCGATGGTCATGATGACCGGTGCAATCACCACCGGAGGCAGCAGCCGGGTAATGAAGCCGGTGCCACGCAGGCGAATCGCCCCGGACAGAATGATATATAGAATGCCTGCGGCCATCAGGCCACCGAGGGTTTCTTCCAGGCCAAAGCGGCCTTTGGAGGCCAGCACGGGCGCGATGAACGCGAACGATGAAGCCAGGAAAATCGGGATCTGGCCACCGGTCACAATGTGAAAGATAAGAGTGCCCAGGCCGGCAGTGAACAGCGCGACGTTCGGGTCCAGGCCGGTAATCAGTGGCATCAGTACCAGGGCGCCAAAAGCCACCAGCAGCATCTGGGAACCGGCAATAGCCTGTTTCCAGACCGGATCGTTGTTATGGTCCTGCATGCTCAGACGTCCTTCTGCTTGGTGCCGAAGATCTTGTCGCCGGCATCACCCAGGCCCGGCAGAATGTAGCCTTTCTCGTTCAGGCGCTCATCCACCGATGCGGTGTAGATGGACACGTCCGGGTGTTTTTCCAGAACCTTTTCCACGCCCTCCGGCGCAGCCACCAGAACCAGAGCCCGGATTTCGGTGCTACCGGCCTTTTTGAGCAAATCGATGGTGGAAATCATTGAGCCGCCGGTAGCCAGCATCGGATCGATGATCAGGGCCATGCGCTGATCCAGCTCGCCTACCAGTTTTTCCAGGTAGGTTTCCGCTTCAAGGGTGTCTTCGTTGCGGATCTGGCCAACCACGCTCACCCGGGCCACCGGAATCAGGCTCAGGACACCGTCCAGCATGCCCAGACCGGCACGGAGGATGGGCACGATGGTTACCTTCTTGCCGTGGATCTGCTCCACGGAGACCGGGCCTGCCCAGCCCTCAATGGTTTTTTCCTGAAGATTGAAGTCTTTGGTGGCCTCGTAAGTCAGCAGCGCGCCAACTTCCTGTGCCAGCTCTCGGAAGTTTTTGGTACTGATGTCGGCGCGGCGCATGAGGCCGAGCTTGTGGCGGATCAGAGGGTGCTTCACTTCGTGGATCGGCATGGGGTCACCTGTGTGTTCGGGTTTCTGGCTTGAATCGGGATAGTGCAAATGGCGAAAGGATACCGTATCTGGGCCGCTGCGTCAGGCGTTGAACGGTGCTCAGACGTCAAATTTTGCAAGGGCTGGTACGGTTCTTGCGATACCACCCGGAAAGCGACCCCTGGTGTCAGATTTTCGACCCGGAAAATGCCCGCAGGCACATATACGTGGAGACAGACCCGGCATGGACAGAGCTCTAGTCCTTAACAACGTCAAATCCCTGACGCGGGGGAACCTCGGCATCCCCCTGATGCTGATGGGGCTGCTTGGCATGATGATTCTGCCCATGCCGGCGTTCCTGCTGGATGTGTTCTTCACCTTCAACATCACTCTGTCCATCGTCATTCTGCTGGTCTGCGTGTACGCCATGCGGCCGATGGAATTTGCCTCCTTCCCCACGGTATTGCTGGTGGCCACCCTGTTGCGCCTGGGCCTGAACGTGGCGTCCACCCGGATTGTATTGCTGAACGGCCATGAGGGCGGCGATGCTGCCGGTAAGGTCATCGAGTCCTTTGGTGAAGTCCTGATTGGGGGAAACTACGCTGTTGGTCTGGTGGTTTTCGCCATCCTTATGATCATCAACTTTCTGGTTGTCACCAAAGGTGCCGGCCGGGTGTCTGAGGTCAGTGCCCGCTTCACTCTGGATGCCATGCCTGGCAAGCAGATGGCGATTGATGCCGATCTGAATGCCGGGCTGATCAATCAGGACGAGGCCAAGCATCGCCGTTCGGAAATCGCCCAGGAAGCCGATTTTTACGGTTCCATGGACGGTGCCTCGAAGTTCGTGAAAGGCGATGCTGTTGCCGGTTTGCTGATTCTGGCCATCAACATCGTTGGTGGTGTGGCTATCGGCATGATGCAGCACGGGTTGGATTTTGGTCTGGCAATGGAGCGTTATGCTCTGCTGACCATCGGTGATGGTCTGGTGGCCCAGATTCCCTCGCTGTTGCTCTCCACGTCGGCCGCCATCATGGTTACCCGGGTAACGTCCAGCCAGGACATGGGTGGCCAGATCATTCAGCAGATGTTCAGCGCTCCCAAGGCGTTGGGTATTGCGGCGGGTATCCTTATTCTGCTGGGCCTGATTCCGGGCATGCCCCACATCGCGTTTCTCGGCCTTGGTTTGCTGGCCGCCGGCGCAGCCTGGTTTATCTGGAAGAAACAGCAGCAAACGGTTGAAGATGAAGGTGGCTTTGTTGGCCGTGGCGGCATGGCGGGTGGTGCGGCCCGGCAGGGTGCGGAAATTTCTCCGGATCGTCCGGGCGGCGAGGGGCAGGCACTGCCGGCGCCGGGGGAAACCCGCGAGCTCGGATGGGATGACGTGGCCACGGTGGACATTGTCGGGCTGGAAGTGGGCTACCGCCTGATTCCGCTGGTAGACAAATCCCAGGGTGGACAATTGCTCAGTCGGATCAAAGGGGTTCGTAAGAAGCTTTCGCAGGATCTGGGCTTCCTCATGCCCTCGGTGCACATTCGCGACAACCTGGATCTTATGCCGAACGTCTACCGGATTACCCTGATGGGCGTGACCATTGCCGAGGCCGAGATCCATCCGGAGCGGGAGCTGGCCATTGATCCGGGGCAGGTGTTTGGCAAAGTTGAAGGCATTGCCGGCAAGGACCCCGCCTTCGGCCTGGACGCCATCTGGATTGAGTCCGACAGGAAGGATCAGGCCCAGACCCTGGGTTACACCGTGGTGGATGCGAGTACCGTGGTGGCGACACATCTGAATCAGATCCTGCAGAAACACGCTCATGAACTGATTGGCCACGAAGAAGCCCAGAAGTGGCTGGACCAGTTGGAGAAGATTTCGCCCAAGCTGGCGGAGGAACTGGTGCCGACCACGATTTCCATCAGCATCCTGTTGAAAGTTTTGCAGAACCTGTTGAAAGAAGAAGTGCCGGTGCGGGATATGCGCTCCATTGCCGAGGCCATCGTGAACGTGCATCCAAAGAGTCAGGACCCGAAAGTACTGACCACGGTAGCCCGCCAGGCGCTGCGCCGGATGATTGTTCAGAGTATTTGTGGCAACGACGCCGAAATCCCTGTTATCACGTTGGATCCAGACCTGGAACAGTTATTGCTGAAGTCTGTTCAGCAGAGTCAACAATCCGGCGGTCAGGATGACATTGGTCTGGTGCTTGAGCCCAACATGGTGGAAAAGCTGCAACGATCCCTTCAGGACAGCGTGCAGCGCCAGGAAATGCTCGGCAAGCCCGCCATCCTGCTGGTTTCGGGGCCCTTGCGGCCAGTACTGGCGAAGTTTGCCAGCTACGGGGTAGAGCGTTTGCATGTGCTCTCTTACCAGGAAATCCCGGATAACAAACAGATCACGATAGTCGCTTCTGTGGGTCAATAAACCGACGGAGCATCGCGGGGAGCCAGAGTGCTTGCCGGTGGGAGGATGAAACAGCATGAAAGTAAAACGGTTTTTTGCGCAGTCCATGGCTGAGGCCCTGAAGCAGGTAAGCCACGAAATGGGGCCGGATGCCGTTATTCTGTCTAACCGCCGGGTTGATGGTGGTGTTGAGATCGTGACGGCACTCGACTACGACGAAAACATGGCGCGTCAGCGTCTTGGCGATAGGGCGGTTGAAGCCACCAACGGCTCCCGGCTGGCAGAGATGCAGGCCGAGCAGCATCGTCGGCTGGAAGATGAGCTGAACCGGTCCCGCAGTCGCATTCGTGAGGTTCGGGAAAAGCGCGCAGGAAGTGGCGCCTCAGGTGGCGCGGCGTCGTCCTTGTCTTTCGAGGCGGCCGATTTTCCGGCGTCACGTCCCAGTGATGTAACAGTGGCAAAGCCGTTTGCGGGTAGCGAATCCGGCGCCGGTGGCTATGCCGATGAACTGGCCAGTATGCGTGCCGAAATCAGCTCTCTGCGTGATCTGGTCAGTGGTAAGGCTGCAACTGCCACGCCGACCGGCAACAGCGCAGTTCAGCAACGATTGGCCGAGCGCCTGCAGGAGTTCGGTTTGGGCGCGGAGCTGGCCGGCTCTCTGTCCCGTCGGCACCGGGCCGGGCGTCTGGAGGACGGCTGGAAGCAGTCACTGAAAATGCTGGCGACCGGCGTTCGTACCGGTCGCGAAGACTGGCTTGATGCCGGCGGTATCTATGCCCTGGTCGGGCCAACCGGGTCTGGCAAAACCACCACCATTGGCAAGCTGGCGGCCCGCTACGTCCTTGAGCATGGTCCGGATTCGTTGGCCCTGGTGACCACCGACCGCTATCGTGTGGCCGCTCATGAGCAGCTCTTCGTGTTCGGCCGCATCCTGAATGTGCCCGTGCGTGTGGTGGATGAGAGCCATTCCCTGGATGACATTCTTGATGAGTTATCGGATCGACACCTGGTGCTGATTGACACTGCCGGCCTGACCAGTGCCGACCGCGGTTACCAGGAACAACTGGCGGAGTTGGCTCGCAGCGATCACAATATCCGTACACATCTGGTGGTCTCCGCCACCAGTCAGCCTCGTATCATGAAATCCGTGTGGCATTGCTATAAGATGGCAAACCTTGCAGGCTGCATCATGACCAAGATTGATGAGGCCCTGACCCTGGGCGAAGCGCTCGGGTTCGTTATGGAGACCAGCTTACCGGTGGCCTGGTACACCGATGGCCAGAAGATACCGGAAGATCTCCAGAGGGCGGAGGCCATTCCGTTAGTGCGCCTGGGCGTAGAACGGCTTAAGGCCGTGCAGAGCGCACAGACAGTCGCCGAAGGTGCCTGAGCCTCGTTGGCGACCAGAATAAAACACCGGCACGCGTGCCCGTACAAGAACGTAGTAAGAGACTGATAACAGTATGAGCAGACCACATCCGGTTCAGGTGATTGCGGTTTCCGGCGGCAAGGGCGGTGTCGGCAAGAGCAATGTTTCGGTCAATCTCGGTATCGCCCTGGCCCAGAAGGGGCGCCGGGTTGTCTTGCTGGACGCGGATCTCGGGCTCGCCAACATCGATGTGTTGCTCGGCATTACCGCCAATCGAAATCTTCAAGACGTACTCAGCGGCGATTGTGATCTGAAAGACGTGCTGGTGAATGGCCCTGGTGGTATCAAGATTGTACCGGCTTCCTCCGGCACCCAGCGTATGACCCAGCTCAGCGCCATGGAACATGCCGGCCTGATCAACGCTTTCAGTGAGCTGGGCGACCAGATTGACGTTCTGATTGTGGATACCGCCGCAGGTATTTCTGAATCGGTGGTCAGCTTCCTCAGGGCCTCGCAGGAACTTCTGCTGGTGGTCTGCGACGAACCTACTTCCATTACCGATGCGTACGCGTTGATCAAGCTGATGAACCGGGATTATGGCACCAACCGCTTCCGTATCCTGGCAAACCAGGTCCGCAATGAGCAGGAAGGCCGCCATCTGTTTGAAAAACTGACCCGGGTCACCGAGCGTTTTCTGGATGTGGCACTACAATATGTAGGTATCGTGCCTTACGACGAGGCCGTCAAGAAAGCCGTCCAAAGACAGAAAGCGGTATTGGATGCCTATCCGAGGGCGAAAGCCTCGCTGGCTATCCGGGCTCTGGCCGAAAAAGTGGACAGTTGGCCTTTGCCGTCCTCTCCCAGGGGGCATCTCGAATTCTTCGTGGAGCGGCTCGTCGAAGTCTGATCTGAATCCAGTCCTACAAGAAAACCGGATACATGACATTGGCGAAACATCTGGGAATTTACCATCAGGCCGGCGCCAGGAGCCCTTCAGCCCTGATTGAAGAGCATGCGCCGCTGGTCAAGAAAATCGCCCTTCATCTCATGGCCCGGCTGCCGCCATCAGTGCAGCTGGAAGACCTTATGCAGGCCGGTATGATTGGCCTGCTGGAGGCCGCGCAGCGCTATTCTTCCGGCAAAGGTGCCACCTTTGAAACCTACGCAGGGATTCGCATCCGCGGTGCCATGGTGGATGAGATCCGCAAGGGCGACTGGGTGCCCCGCTCAGTGCATCGCAACGCCCGGCGAATCGCCAGTGCTATCAAACAAGTGGAAGATCGTACCGGGCGCGAGGCCCAGGATGCCGAAGTAGCTGAAGAGCTTGGCATTGGTCTGGACGAGTATCATGCCTCACTTGCCGACGCGAACAGCGGTAGACTTTTTAGTCTTGATGAGCTCAATGAATCCGGCGAGCTGCCGATAGAAGAAGCAGAAGCGAGTGATAATCCGCTGGACGGTATTGCTTCAGGCGCTTTCCAGCGCAGTCTAGCAGACGCCATTGAGCAGTTGCCTGAGCGTGAAAAACTGGTATTGAGCCTGTATTACCAGGAGGAGCTCAACCTCAAGGAAATCGGTGCGGTGCTTGGGGTCAGTGAGAGCCGGGTAAGCCAGATTCACAGCCAGGCGGCGTTGAGACTTCGCAGCCGGTTGGCCGAGTGGCGGGATGGTGACAACGACTGATCGGCCAGGTGCTGTGTTTCGCTTTCAGCAAGCTGTGTAGCTTTTGGTAAACGATGCTTTACAACGTGCGCAAACACCACACAATAAGCGCTTAAGGTAGCAGCCTGCTAGACTTCCAAAAGGCTGAATGAATTCCGGGTGTTACTGACTGGAGGTCCCATTGGACAAGAACATGAAAATTCTCATTGTGGATGACTTCTCCACAATGCGACGCATCATCAAAAACCTGCTGCGAGATCTCGGCTTCACCAATACGGATGAAGCGGACGATGGCAACACCGCGTTGCCCATGCTCCGAAGCGGCAAGTATGACTTCCTGGTGACTGACTGGAACATGCCCGGCATGTCGGGCTTTGACCTTCTGAAGGCTGTCCGTGCTGATGAAAACCTGAAGAACCTGCCGGTTCTGATGGTAACGGCAGAGGCCAAGCGGGACCAGATCGTGGCTGCGGCTCAGGCCGGGGTGAACGGGTATGTGGTCAAGCCTTTCACGGCAGCCGTGCTGAAGGAAAAGATCGAGAAAATCTTCGAACGAATCCAGTAACCAGAGGTCGGATGGCTCGCCATGAGTGATACCAAACAGAACCATCAGGGCCTTGATCCGGAGGTGGCGGAGAAGCTTCAAAAACAGGCCTCCGACCTGGCCGAGAATGTAAACGCCGGGAATTATGCCAAGGCGATGACCCTGATCAATGAACTGAGCGAGGTTCGCGATCAGAGTCTGTATCGGGAAGTGGGGCGACTGACCCGCAGCCTCCATGAGGCAATCCGGAACTTCCAGATAGACCCGCGTAATGCCGAGCAGAAAGAAGTGCTGTCGAAGATGAGCGACGCTTCTGACCGTCTGGCCTATGTGGTTCAGATGACCAGCCAGGCAGCGAACCGCACCATGGATCTGGTTGAGGAAAGCATGCCGGTGGCTCACGCCATGCGGGATGAAGCGGTTGCCCTGCGGGATGAGTGGCAGCGTCTGCGCCGTCGTGAAATGGAGCCTGCGGAGTTTCGGGAGCTTTATGGTCGCATCGACAAGTTCTTCGCTGGCCTGACGACGGACTCCGACAGTCTGTACCAGAACCTGTCGGAAATCCTGCTGGCTCAGGACTTCCAGGATCTGACCGGCCAGGTTATCCAGAAGGTCACCGCGTTGGTGAAAGAGGTGGAAGACAACCTTCTGGGTCTGGTGGTGATGGCCAGCCACGTGGATCAGCTGACCGGCACGGTGCACCAGATTGAAGAAAAAGAAGAATCGGCCGAAAAAGGGGTAGGGCCCCAGATTAAGGCTGATGAGCGGGAAGATGTAGTTTCGGGGCAGGACGATGTGGACGATCTGCTGTCCAGTCTCGGATTCTGATAATAAAGAGGGTGACGCATGGCGTTAGATGCTGATGAAGAGATCCTGCAGGACTTCCTGGTAGAAGCCGGCGAGATACTCGAAAAGTTGTCGGAGCAGCTGGTGGATCTGGAGCAGCATCCCGATGACAGCGATCTGCTGAACGCCATTTTCCGTGGCTTCCATACCGTGAAAGGGGGCGCAGGCTTCCTTCAGCTGGAGGCACTGGTTAACTGCTGCCACTCTGCAGAGAACGTGTTCGATATTCTCCGGAATCACAAGCGCAAGGTCACTCCGGAACTGATGGACGTGGTTCTGGAGGCGCTGGACAACGTTAACGCCATGTTCGAAGAAGTTCGCAACCGGGAAGAGCCGACGCCCGCGCCGGACGAACTGATCGAAGCCCTGGACGCACTCGCCAAACCCGAGTCCGAGGATGCACCGGCGGCGGAAGCGCCAACCCCGGCACCGGAGCCGTCGTCTGCGGAGGTCGGGCAGCAAGGGGACCAGGGCGATATCACTGACGAAGAATTCGAGCAGTTGCTGGACGCGTTGGCGGATGAAAAATCCGACGGCCAGAAACCGGCCGGCAACGAGCAGGTGAGCACTCTGGCTGAATCCGCCGGCGGCTCAGACAGTGATGAGATTACCGACGACGAATTTGAGGCTCTGCTGGATCAACTTCACGGCAAGGGCCAGTTTGCCGGCGCGCCTGCGGAAGAGGAAACAGCCAAGGCAGAAACCAGCACCAGCGGTGGCTCAGAAAAATCAGCCGGCGACGCCGATCTGATTTCCGACGACGAATTCGAGAACCTGCTGGACGAACTGCATGGCAAGGGCGCCGGCCCAAGTGCCGGGTCTTCCGACAGCGAGCCCAAACCGGCGCCTGCTCCATCCGGCAAGGCCGAACCGGCCCCGGAACCAAAGAAAGCAGAAGCCAAAGCCGAGAGCAAGGCCGCTGCCAAGCCGGCCTCTGCGCCCGCGCCTGCCCGTGAGGCCGCACCCGCGGGAGAAACCACGGTTCGGGTAGATACCAAGCGCCTGGACGACATCATGAACATGGTGGGCGAACTGGTGCTGGTGCGGAACCGCCTGCAGCGTTTGGGTTCCGAAAGTGAAGACGAACACATGCACAAGGCGGTGGCCAACCTCGACGTAGTGACTACGGATCTTCAGGCTGCCGTCATGCAAACACGGATGCAGCCGATCAAGAAAGTTTTCGGCCGTTTCCCGAGGGTAGTGCGTGATCTGGCCCGGAGTCTGAAAAAAGAAGTGAACCTGGTGATGCACGGTGAGGAAACCGACCTGGATAAAAACCTGGTCGAGGCGCTGGCCGACCCACTTGTGCACCTGGTCCGAAACTCCGTGGATCATGGTGTCGAAGCGCCGGACGTAAGGGAGAAGGCCGGAAAACCCCGAGCCGGAACCGTGACCCTGTCGGCGGAGCAGGAAGGCGACCATATATTGTTGTCCATCGTCGACGACGGTGCGGGTATGGATCCCAATGTCCTGCGTCGCAAGGCGGTAGAAAAGGGCCTGTACGACCAGGATGCGGCAGACCGTCTAACCGATAACGAATGTTTCAATCTCATTTTTGCGGCCGGTTTCTCCACCAAAGACCAGATTTCCGATGTCTCCGGTCGGGGTGTCGGTATGGACGTGGTGAAAACCAAGATCGGCCAGCTCAATGGCCAGATCAATATCATGTCCGAACAGGGCAAGGGCACCAGCATTATCATCAAGGTGCCTCTGACTCTGGCCATTATGCCAACGCTGATGATCATGCTCGGTGACCAGTCTTTCGCGCTGCCGCTGGTGAATGTGGTGGAGATTTTCCACCTGGATCTGACCAAGACCAATATTGTCGACGGCAAAGAATGCATTGTGGTGCGGGACAAAGTGTTCCCGCTGTTTCACATCAAGCGCTGGCTGGTGCACGGGGCGGCAGGACAGGCCGAGCCGGAGAATGCGCACGTGGTGATTGTGGCCATGGGCACCAAGCAGGTCGGCTTCGTGGTTGACCAGTTGATTGGCCAGGAAGAGGTGGTGATCAAGCCTCTGGGCCGGGCCCTGCAGGGGACGCCGGGTATGGCCGGCGCCACCATCACCGGTGATGGCCGTATTGCCCTGATTATTGATGTGCCGAGCCTCCTGCAGCACTACGGCTGAGCAGGAATTTCCGGGATTGTGTAGGAGAAATGGATGACAGTTTCTGTCCTGGTCGTGGATGATTCGGGCTTTTTTCGCAAACGGCTGACGGAAATCCTGACGGCCTCGGGCCAGATTAAAGTGGTAGGCGCCGCCACCAACGGGCGGGAAGGTGTCGAGCTGGCAGAAAAACTGCGCCCCGATGTGATCACGATGGATTACGAGATGCCGGTGATGGACGGCATCTCTGCCGTTCGCGAGATCATGCGCAAGCATCCTACTCCGGTGTTGATGTTCTCGTCCCTGACTTACGAAGGTGCCCGCGTTACCCTGGATGCCCTGGAAGCCGGGGCGGTGGATTTCCTGCCCAAGAATTTCGAGGAAATTGCCCGGGATACCAGTCAGCTTCAGAAAATTCTCATCCAGCGCATTCTGGATGTGGCCGGTAGCCGGCCCGGTGCCCGATCGGCGCCTGCGGCCCCTAGGCCCTCAGCGCCGGCACCGGAACCCGGCCGGGAGCCTGCCGAGCGTTCTGGTTCGCGTCTGACCCGCCCGGCCACGCCGGAACCCCGTAAAGAACCTTCGGCCTCTGAACCAGTTCGTAGACCCGCCAGAAAAACCGGGACCAGGCATTACAGCGTGGTGGCCATCGGCACCTCCACCGGTGGCCCTGTCGCGCTGCAAAAGGTGCTCACGGCGTTACCGGCCTCGTTTCCGGCGCCCATTGTGCTGGTTCAGCATATGCCGGCCAGTTTTACCCCGGCCTTTGCCGAGCGGCTCAACAAGTTGTGTCGCATTGAGGTTCGTCAGGCCGAGGACGGCGACGTGCTTCGTCCGGGGCTGGCCCTGCTGGCGCCCGGTGGCAAGCAGATGATGATTGAAAGTCGCGGCGGGCAGGCGAAAGTGCGGATTCTTCCGGGCGATGACCGCTTGAATTACAAACCCTGTGTGGATGTTACCTTCGGCTCTCTGGCCAGGAGCTTCCCAGGCAAAACCCTGGGTCTGATCCTCACTGGTATGGGTTCCGACGGGAAGGAAGGCTGCAGGATGATGAAGCAGTCCGGTTCCGTGATCTGGTCCCAGGACGAGAAATCCTCCGTCATCTATGGCATGCCGATGGCTGTGGCCAAAGCCGGACTGAGCGACGAAATTCTGGCGCTGGAAGATATTGGCGCGCGGCTGGTTGAAGGTGTGAGCTGATGGATATTCTGAGCCTGCTCGGAATCATCCTGGCGTTCGTGGCCATCCTGGGTGGCAATCTGCTGGAAGGTGGTGCTGTCAGTTCACTGTTTAACGGCCCGGCCGGGTTGATCGTGGTGGGCGGCACTCTGGCGGCAACCATCCTACAAACCTCCTGGCCGATGCTCAAACGTGCCTTCGGTCAGGTTCGCTGGGTGTTTATTCCGCCCTACATTTCGCTGGAAGATGGCATTGGCAAGGTCATCGACTGGAGCGTCAAGGCCCGCAAACAGGGCCTGCTGGGCCTGGAAGGGCTTGCGGAGAGAGAGCCCGAGCCGTTCGCCCGGAAAGGGCTGCAGTTGCTGGTTGATGGTGCCGAGCCCGAGTCCATTCGCAGTATCATGGAAGTGGACCTGGAAACCCGGGAGCAGCGCGATCTGGAGTCGGCCAGGGTCTATGAGGCCATGGGTGGGTATTCCCCCACGATCGGTATTATTGGCGCGGTGATGGGCCTGATTCAGGTCATGACCAATCTGGAAGATCCCCAATCACTGGGTGGCGGC
The DNA here is from genome assembly GCF_016464145.1 of Marinobacter sp. bablab_jr008. Lineage (NCBI taxonomy): Bacteria > Pseudomonadati > Pseudomonadota > Gammaproteobacteria > Pseudomonadales > Marinobacteraceae > Marinobacter > Marinobacter sp. bablab_jr008. The sequence continues at coordinate 207,476 of NZ_JACDWW010000054.1, read as the reverse complement.
ATCGCCACGGCCTTTGTGGCGACCATCTACGGCGTTGCCCTGGCCAACCTGTTGTTCTTTCCGGTGGCCAATAAATTGCGGGGCATCATCAAGGAACGCACCCGTTATGAGGACATGATGATCGATGGCATTATCGCCATTGCCGAGGGCGAAAACCCGAAATCCATCGAATTGAGACTGCGGGGCTTCCTGCAGTAATTCCGGGCCAGGGCTTCCTATGCGCCGTCGCAGACCACCCCAGGATGATCTCCACAACAAGGAACGCTGGCTGATTTCCTATGCGGATTTCATCACGCTTCTGTTTGCCTTTTTCGTGGTGATGTACTCGGTATCCTCGGTGAATGAGGGCAAGTACAAGGTGCTGTCGGAAACCTTCACCGGTGTCTTTAACGCCCCCCAGCGCTCATTGCAACCGGTCACCGTGGGCGGCCAGCCGGTCCGGGCGCCGCAACAACAGCATGAAGATGTTATTCCGCCGCCGGTTACCGAGGCGCCCCGTAATCCGGAACTGGATGCCGAGGGTCGCACCGAGGCTTTGCGAACCATGGCCAACCAGCTTGCCATGGAATTCGACGAACTGATCAATCAGGGGGTGGTGAGTCTGGAAACCAGCAGCGAGTGGATTGAACTCAATCTGCCGAACAGCATGCTCTTTGGCAGTGGTGATGCTGAGCCCCATTACGACTCTTTTGAAGTCATCGAAAAGATCGCCAGTGTACTGCGCAACCGCGACAATGCGGTCAAGGTGGAAGGCTTTACCGATAACCAACCCATTCGTACCAGCCGCTTTCCGTCCAACTGGGAACTCTCGACCGCCCGTGCAGCGGCTGTCGCCCGGATGTTGATGATGGAGGGCATCGAGCCAGAGCGCCTGGCAGCGGTGGGTTATGGTCAATACCAGCCCGTGGCCCGCAACGATACCGAGGAGGGGCGGCGGCGTAACCGCCGGGTGGTTCTGCTGATCTCCCGGGATGCCAGCATCCGGGGGGCGGTGCGCTGATCACCTGCCGGTGGCAGATGCGTATGGCTGAGCTGGCACACTTCCTGTATTACCTGTTGTTCATCGTCCGAATCGGCAAGGGGTTGCCGCAAAACCATCGATTCGGCTTTCAAGTTACCCGTATCCTTGCCGATAAGTTGAACATAGGCCGGCGCATGACGCCAGGCTGAGCCGTTACCGGAGAACAAAACGTGCGTATCTGGGCTGTAGCCAATCAAAAAGGTGGAGTGGGGAAGACAACCTCTGTGGTCGCTCTGGGCGGACTGCTGGCCCAACGTGGCAAGCGTGTGCTGGTGGTTGATCTGGATCCGCACGGGTCGCTGACCAGCTGGTTTGGTTATGACCCGGATACTATTGCCCACAGCGTGTTTGACCTGTTTCAGCATCAGGGCAAGGTCCCTGAAGGCCTGCCGGCGCAACTGATCACCGATACCGGTTGCCCCGGGCTGTCGCTGCTGCCTGCCAGTACTGCACTGGCCACCCTGGAGCGTCGGATGATTGGCGTTGAGGGTATGGGGCTGATTGTCTCCCGTGCCCTGGCCCAGTTGTGGGATGATTTTGACTACGTGATTCTCGACAACACGCCGTCGCTGGGTGTGCTCATGGTGAATGCACTGGCCGCTGCCCAGTACCTGGTGATTCCGGTACAGACCGAGTTTCTGGCCATCAAGGGCCTGGAACGAATGCTGCACACCCTGCAAATGATCATGCGCTCCCAGAAGAACGAATTACCGTACATGATTGTTCCCACACTCTATGATCGCCGGACCCAGGCTTCGGTCAAGAGCCTTAATCTGTTGCGCAAGACCTATCAGGATACCCTCTGGCGGTTCGCCGTACCGGTTGATACCAAATTCAGGGATGCCAGCCAGGCTGGGGTTATTCCCTCGCAACTGGATGCGGAAACCCACGGTGTCCGGGCCTATGATCATCTATTGGACGACCTCCTGAAGCGAACCGGTTCCGTGAAGGAGCGTCAGCATGGCTGACAGAAAAATGACGCAACTGGCTGCGCCGGAAGCAGCCATTGCCAGTTATCTGGATGAGTTGCTGCACACCGCCACCAGCACTGCGTTGCAGGAAGAGCAGGTACAGCCTGAGCCTGAGCCGTTAGAGGCGCATCCGGAACCGGAGCCGGAGCCGCCGAAACCGGTAAAAACCGAAGCAAAGCCTGTCACCAGAGCCCGTCCTCGCCCGATCATTCAGGCACCTGTTGTGGAACAGAAAGCGCCGGAACCGGTTCAGACGGAGGCGCCGGTAACGGCCCCGGGCAACGATGGCGAGGTGCCGCCGGCGCGCCCGGACTGGTCGGAAGAGCCGTTTGAGTGCCTGATTTTTACGGTGGCAGGGTTGCAGCTGGCGGTGCCACTGGTTCTGTTGGGCGCCATCCATCGTATTGAAGAAGAGATCCGGCCAATTCCTGGCAGTCCCCGGTGGTACATGGGGATACGGCCTGATCGGGACCACAACCTGCGGGTTGTGGACACCGCCGAGTGGATTATGGCTGGCCGGGTACCGGCTGGTGCCCGGGACAATTATCGGTTTGTGATCCGGCTGGATGACAGTGAGTGGGGGCTGGCCTGTGACGATGTGGCCCAGTCTTTCACGCTGCGGCCGGATGAAGTGCGCTGGCGCACAGCGCGCAGCAAGCGCCCCTGGCTGGCGGGAACCGTGGTTGACCACATGTGTGCGTTGATCGATGTGCGCACCATGGCGCATCTGCTGGTGCGGGCAGAGCGTGAACACCATCTGGATCTGAGTTAAACAGGTCCGTTACTCAATGAAACCGTGTGAGGCTGGCACGGTTTGTGCCCTTAACTATAGTATTGGGCACTGATGATGAATTTTTGACGATCAGGTTGCCCGCCGGGCAGCCGAGAAGGAGAGAGTGCTATGGCATCCCCGAGCGGACAGCAAAATCAGGCCCAGGACGATCAGGTACTGCAGTACGTGACTTTCCGCCTGGATGACGAAACCTATGGCATCAACGTGATGCAGATCCAGGAAGTGCTGCGTTACACGGAAATCGCGCCGGTTCCCGGAGCCCCGGATTATGTGCTGGGGATCATTAACCTGCGGGGTAACGTGGTTACGGTCATCGATACCCGTCGCCGGTTCGGGTTGGCGGACGCGGAAGTGACCGATGCCACCCGGATTGTGGTCATGGAGTCGTCCAGCCAGGTGATGGGCATTCTGGTGGATTCTGTGGCAGAGGTGGTCTATCTCAAGGCCAGTGAAATTGAAACTGCACCGAACGTGGGGAACGAGGAAAGTGCCAAGTTCATCCAGGGCGTGTGCAACAAGAACGGCGAGCTGATCATTCTCGTCGAATTCGACAAGATGCTGTCAGACCACGAGTGGGCTGAAATCGCGTCGCTGTAACCGGCTTTTCACAGCGCAGTGATGGACGTCTCCCGGGGTCACCAACAACGGAGACGTCCATTATGAGTTTCACCATTCCCTCCTGGCTCCCCTGGGGCCTGACCGCTGCAGCCATCACTCTGGTTCTGGTTCAGGGTGTTATCCATGGCCGGCGTATCCGGGCCTTACAGGCTTCTGTCAAGCAGCGTTGCGATACCCTTGGCCGTGAACTGCATGCCACTACCAGTGGCAGCCTCGGCGTGGGGCAGCGCCTGGTAGCCTGTGAGCGGCAGATTCATGAGCTCAAGAACACTCTGGAAGAAATGCGGCAGAATGATCCGTTGCGAATTTCCTACGACGAAGCCGCGCGACTGGTTGATCTTGGCGCGGATATCGACGATCTTATGAATACTTGCGGAATTTCCCGTCCGGAGGCCGAACTGGTATCTGCCCTGAAGCGGCGACATGCGGCCTGATCCGGCGTTTTATCGGATGCTGCTGAATGAAGAAGCTCTATCAGAGGGCCGTTGAGGCCCTCGCTGTTGTTTCCCGCCCTGATTTTGTTTCTGGTGCCGATCTCGTCCCCTCCATCACCGGCCACTCAATACCCAGAGAAGAAACGGTTCGCCACCTGCTGAGCCTGATGCCAGAGATCGAGCCTGACCAGGTCGTCATGCACGTTGGGGGCGGCTCAGGTTATGTGACCGCCGTGCTGGCGGATCTGGCTCACCGGGTGGTTTATGTTGACCGCAACCCGGCACTGGTGGAAAAAGCCCGCGAGCGCTTTTTCAAGCACGGCGTCCATAATGTGGATGTCGTTGAGGCCTCGGCAGATACCGGGCTGGAACTGGACGCGCCCTGTGACCTGATTCTGTGTACGACCTTCATCCAGGATCCCAAGGCGCTTCTGCCGAACCTGCGCGAGGGCGGGAACCTGGTGTGCCTGGAGGGTCGGGCGGGGCCGGTGCCCAGTGTCGCCATGTTCCAGCGCAGGGGCGACAAGCTGGAGCGGGTCAGAACCCTGGGCTGGGTGGATTTCAACCGTAACTCTGAACAGATTCTGATTGATCTTGGCGTGGTCTCCGAAGCGGCACTGGCGGATGCCCGCACCGAGGCGGCGACCAAAAACGAACGGGTACTGGATGTCCTGCGTCGCCGGTTGAATCTGGAAGAGATTGATCTCTACCGGTCTCTTGCCCAGCAGCGGGGCATGACGTTTACCGATGGTGATGACGTACTCAGTCATCTGAGTACGGACCTGTTCCGGCGTTTTTCCCGAACCTTTCTGGATCTCTCCCGCGTGATCCCGGTGTCGGAAGAGGACAGCACGTTGACCGTGGTCACCGACGACCCGGATGCACGTACCGATCAGATGGAACGGCTGACACCCAAGCATCGAATTGTCTGTCTGCTGGTGACACCGACGGACTTCCGGCGGATCTGGTCGGCGCTGGATCTGACTGTCAAAGGCAGCCGCTTTGTGGCGGAGCATGGCGTGTCGGTGGGCAGCACCGAAAAACCGGATACATCGGGCAAGGATCTGCTCGGCAAGGACAGCAACAAACACATCAGCCCGTATCTGGTGTCTGTGTATGAGGCTATTCTGCTGGATGCCGTCAGCGAGAAGGCCAGCGATATTCATATCGAACAGTATGAGAACCGGGTGCGCATTCGCTTGCGGGTGGATGGCGATCTGCACGATTTACCGCAATACCAGTTGTCTGCCCGGGAAATTCGCGGCGTTATCAACGTCATCAAGCTCCGGGCGGAGTTGAATATCGCTGAGCACCGGTTGCCCCAGGGTGGGCGTTCCAGGCTGCAGCTCGGAGACACTTCCTACGATTTGCGGATCCAGACCCAGCCCTCACTGCACGGTGAGAATGCGATTATCCGTCTGTTGCCGCAAACCGGTCGGGCAATGACCATCGCTGAGTTGGGGATGTCATCGGCCATTGGTTCCCGTTATCAGCGCCTGCTGGATAACCCGGCGGGTCTGGTGCTGGTGGTCGGGCCGACCGGGTCTGGTAAATCCACCACACTCTATGCGGGCCTGCAGACCCTGGCTGATGATGGTCGCCGTAAGGTGATTACCGTGGAGGATCCCATCGAGTACTCCATCGACAACATCCAGCAAACCCGCGTACGTTCTGAAATCGGATTCAGTTTTGCCGATGCCATGCGGGCGTTTGTTCGGGAAGACCCGGATGTCATCCTTGTCGGTGAAATCCGGGATCAGGAGACCGCGCTGGAAGCCATTCGCGCCTCTCAGACCGGTCACGTGGTGCTCTCCACGCTGCACTGTAATGACGCCGTGGATTCCCTGCAGAGACTTTACGACCTGGGCGTTCATCCCAACTCCATCGCCGGCGAATTGTTGGCAGTGATTGCGCAACGGTTGGCGAAGCGAATCTGCAAGCATTGCCGCAAGCCGGCCAGGCCCGATCCCGCCATTATGGCGGAGGTTTTCCCGGACGGTGCGCCGGCGGATTTCCGGTGTTTTGAAGGGGAGGGTTGCGACAAGTGTAACGGCCGGGGGACCCAGGGTCGGGTTGCGATTGTGGAGTACATGGAGGTGGACTCGGATATCCGTAATGCCATCTCCAGTCAGCCTCCCATCGGGGAGCTACGATGGCGAGCGCTGGATGCCGGCCTTGTGACCATGCGGGATAGTGCCCTGGATCATGTCATTGAGGGCATCATTCCGCTGGCTGAGTTGCCCCGCATTCTGCCCAGGGAGCGCATGGCTCCGGAAGTTCGTGGTGGTCGCAGGAGTATCGGATGAAAAATACCAGATCCAACAACAAGGCAGCCCAGCGCGAGCCGGCAGAGGTAACCTATCGCGAGGAACTGGACAAACTGATGTCCATGGATCCGGGCCCGATGCCTCCTGGCTGGCTGATGTCGCCCCGGGGCGTCGAGAAGTTTCTGCTGGGCGATGAAAAACTGGGTATAGAGCGTAAGTTTGTCGCCGACCGGGCTATGGTGGTCCGGATCATCATTTCCCTGTGTACGTCCCGGGGGTGCTTGCTGGTCGGGGAGCCGGGTACGGCCAAATCCTGGCTGTCGGAGCTGCTCGCTGCGGCGATTTCGGGTAATTCCACGCTGACCTTGCAGGGCGGCGCCATCAGCCAGGTCAGCCAGTTGCTCTATAGCTGGAACGAAGCTCTGCTTCGTACCGAGGGCCCCAGCCGAAAGGCGCTGGTGCCAACCCCGCTGTTGCGGGGCATGATGGAGGGGCAGCTGGTCCGGTTTGAAGAAATCGCCCGCTGCCCGCAGGCGCTGCAGGATGCCATGCTGTCTGTACTTTCCGACAGGGTCGTGGTGATCCCGGAATTGCCGGGGGAAGACGGCGTTATTCTGGCACGGGAAGGCTTTAACCTGGTGGCCACCTCAAACAGTGTTGATGAGGGTGTTCACAGCATGAGTGCGGCCCTGAAACGACGGATGGACTTTGAGGAAATCCGGCCGATACGGCACCTGAACGATGAGATCGATGTGGTTCTTCGGGAAGTGGCCAGAGCCAACCGGCGTGCCGGAATCGATGTGGCGCTGGAGCAGTCGGTGGTGGAAGTGCTGGTGACCATCTTCCACGAATTGCGTAACGGGCAGACTCTGGACGGGCGAAGCACCGACCGGCTGGCAGGGGCGGCCCTGTCCACCGCCGAGGCGGTATCCGTGGCCCACGCCGCCAGCCTGAATGCGTGGTATTACGGTGGCGGCGCCATGACCGTTGAACACATGATGCACCACGTTATAGGCTCGGCCCTGAAGGATCAGCCGGAGGACCGCCGACGCCTGAAGCATTACTTCGATACCACTGTGGCGCCACGCAAAGGTGAGCATTGGCAACAGGCCTGGGCGTTACGTTCCCTGATCCACTGACGGGTTATCTTCTTCTGGCCGGGCATCTCCGGGTGTCCGGCCCCGGATGTGGAAAGCAAACGCCAGAATCTCCGCGATCACCCGGTACAACTCTTCCGGAATCTCTTCATTCAGCGACAGACGCGCCAGAATGCCGGCAAGCTCGGCATTCTCGTACAACGGAACATTGTTGTCGCGGGCAATCCGGATGATTTCCTCGGCCAGTTCCCACGTGCCGGTTGCCGAGATAACCGGTGCCCGTTCACCGTCGTACTTGAGGGCAACAGCGGCCGGGATATTGTTCTGTGCGTTTTCGGTCATGCCTTGGTATCCACCAGTCGGTGCTCCAGCCGGGTTTGCATCTGCTGAGGGCTGCCCCTGCGACAATCCAGGTCAGCAACTTCCAGCCCGAGGTCGTTCAGGCTCTGGCGCAGCAGCGGCAGCTCGCGATGCACGGTTCTCAGGGTGGTCTGGTTTTCAGCCCAGACCATAGCGCTCACGGACGGCGGCCGGAAGGTGACATCGAAATGCAGCGGGCCCGCATCGTCCAGATCCATAGACAGGGACAATCGCCACTCACTGGCGCTGGTCCGTTCCGGTCGTTTGTTGCCGTCTTTCTCCCGTGAGTACTGTTCCAGTCGCAATTGTGCCGTTCGGGGTTCCTGTTGCGGCGTTAACCATGGCAGTTCAATCAGCAGAGTGTTCACGGGCACGCCAGGTTCGCCGCCGGCCCTGGCATTCAAGGTCTGGCTGTGCAACTGGTTTACCGTAATCCGGTTCAACATGCCTGCAAGCAGTCGCAGGGTCTGCCCGACCGTGGCAGGTTCCCCGGTGTTCTTAGAGGCCGCGGGCGCTGGTGCCCTGGGAAACTGTAATGGGGCCTGTAGCAAATCCTGGCTGGCCAGGGGGGTCAGCCGGTTGAATTGCTCCGGCCCCTGGTTCTGGCTGGTGAGCAAAGCCGACACCACCTTTGCGAGTACCAGTTTAAGATCCGGTTGGCTGGCGGCGGAAGGGCCGGTCTGTAGCAATCGAGCCTCGGAAAACAGGCCGCTTTCAGACAACCACTGCCGCACCTGAGTGGCCATGGATTCGGTCTTGCCGGCGCCTGGCGCCAGGGCGTCAGCCTTGGGTAACTGGTTGATCAGCTTTTGCAAGGCCTGCTGTGCGGGCACTGGCAGAGGCTGTGCGCTGGTGGTAGATGGCAATTGCCCGGGTGGGGGTGGCAGTTTCAGGCCCTGGCTCATGGCACTGAACAGTTGTGTCAGGCCAGCCTGAAGGCTCTGTTGCCAGGGTAGTCGCTGGGCCAGGGCCCGGGCAACGGCACTCTCCTGGCCCGGCGCCAGCTTGCCTATCAGCTGCAATTCGTTACCGGCCCGCATGACCTTGATCAGATCGCCCACGGACAGATCCGGTGGCTGGTTGCCGGCAGCGACTTTCAGGGATTGTCCGCGCAGTTCCAGCAACAGCTCATGGCCCCCGCCTTTCTGCCTCAGGATCTCAGCCACTTTGGCCAACGCTGTCTCCCGATCAGCCAGCTGTAACTGGGCCAGTTGTTGTCTGGCCGAAAGCGCAGCCCCGGGCGCCGTGCTGGTGCCGGGAGTAACCGCGGCCGGACTCCGGGGGGGCTGGTCCGGCGCGGGCTGTTTCGGGGGTAAGGGTGGTGGTCCGCCGTTCAGTTTCATTGGTGTCGATTTGATGTCGGGCAAGAGTAATATGCTGGCGCTTTCGTTATAATACGCCGCGCTGGCAGTGAATGCCCTGATTTCATGTTGGCACCCGTGTGTCCTTCATTACATGCACCTGATGCCTGCTGCGCATCCATCGCTCTGAAACGGAGCCCTGATGTCCGAGCCGTTACTACAGGCGATAGATCTTGAGTGTGAACGGGACGAGCGCCTGTTGTTCCAGAATCTGTCCTTTTCCATACTGCCCGGTACGGTTACCCGTGTCGAGGGCCCCAACGGTACCGGTAAGACAACATTGCTGCGAATCCTTGCTGGCCTGAACGACGCCTGGTCGGGTCAATTGCTGTGGTGCGGCGAGCCCAGGGCCCGGCAACGCGAGTCTTTTCTTCGAAACACCCTTTACATTGGCCATCGGCCCGGCATCAAACCATTGCTTACCCCGGTCGAGAACCTGAAAGCGCTGATGGCCGGTCGTCGGGAGGTGAGCGACGAGGTGCTGGTTCAGGCACTGGCAGGTACCGGGCTGACAGGATTTGAAAACGTACCATGCCGGAATCTGTCTGCCGGGCAGCAACGCCGTGTGGCATTGGCCAGGTTGCTGATTGCCGACGAGCCACTCTGGCTGTTGGACGAAGTCTTTACTGCGATTGATGCAGACGGTGTCCGAGCGATTGAGTCGCTGCTACAGCAACGTGCCGAGGAAGGGGGGGCGGTGCTGGTGACGACCCACCATGAACTCCAGTTGCCAGGTATGAAACGCATCACCCTGGGTGCCGGAGGTGTACATGAATGCTGATCGGCGGCCGGCACTGAAGCCGGTGTCTGAATCGGTTGGCCCGATAGCCGCCATGGCGGCAGTTTTTGCCCGGGACGTCCGGGTGGCTTTCCGGCAGCGGCAGGATCTGCTGAACCCGTTGCTGTTTTTCATCATGGTAGTAACCCTTTTTCCCCTGGGAGTCAGCCCGGAAGTGGCATTTCTGAAACAGTCCGGAGCCGGTATCCTTTGGGTAGCGGCTTTGCTGTCGGTGTTGCTGTCGCTGGACCATCTGTTTCGTCACGATTTTGACGATGGGACCCTGGAGCAGCTGGTACTGCAGCCTCAGCCTCTGTTCCTGCTGGTGCTGGCCAAAACAGCCGCACACTGGGTGTTGACGGGCCTGCCACTGGTGCTGTTAGCGCCGGTTTTAGGCGTTATGGTGCACCTGGACGGGAACTCTATTGCAATTCTGTGTCTAACGCTCCTGATCGGCACCCCGGTACTGAGCATGATCGGAGCTATTGGCGCAGCTTTGACCCTGGGATTGCGCTCGGCAGGCGTGCTCTTGTCACTGCTGATCATTCCGCTGTACATTCCCGTGCTGATTTTTGGTACCGGCACGGTAGCGGCGGCAGCTGAAGGCGCGCCGGTTGGCGGATACCTGGCTCTGATGGGCGCGTTTCTGGTTCTGGCGGTAACCCTGTCGCCTTTCGCCTCGGCAGCGGCCCTGAGAATCAGTCTTTCGAACAGCTGATCGGTTCTTTGGGGCCGGCAACCAACCAAACGATAACAGTGAAGATGGTGACCAACTGATGTGGCAATTCTTTCACAAACTGGGTTCTCCCAAATGGTTCTTCGGGATTGCAACCCGGTTTATGCCGTGGTTGCTGGCGATCGGTATCATTCTGCTCCTTGCCGGCCTGGTCTGGGGGCTGGCGTTTGCTCCCAAAGACTATCTGCAGGGCAACAGCTATCGCATCATTTTTATCCACGTTCCCACTGCCTTTCTCGCCCAATCCATTTACATCATGATGGCGTCCGCCGCCATCGTTACGTTGGTCTGGCGCATGAAACTGGCGGATGTCTTCGTGAAAGCCGTGGCGCCGGTTGGCCTGGTTTTTACCTTCCTATCGCTATTCACCGGCGCCGTCTGGGGTAAGCCTACCTGGGGGACCTGGTGGGTGTGGGACGCCCGGCTGACTTCCATGCTTATTCTGCTTTTCCTCTATGGCGGTGCTATCGCCCTCGATCGGGCCATCAATGACGAAAAATCCGCTGCCAGGGCGGTAGCGGTGCTGGTGCTGGTGGGGGTGGTAAATATCCCGATTATCAAATACTCCGTGGAGTGGTGGAATACACTGCACCAGCCGGCCACGTTCAAACTCACCGAAAAGCCCTCTATGCCCGTTGAGATGTGGGTTCCGCTGCTGCTTTCGGTGCTCGGTTTATACCTGTTGTTTGGCTGGCTGGCGTGTCTGCGCATGAAAACCGAAATTGTCATGCGGGAGCAAAAAACCCGCTGGGTGAGAGAGCTGGTGATGGCGGGGAGAGGCTGACCGATGGCGTTTGATTCTTTTTCAGCATTTATCGCAATGGAAGGCCATGGTCCCTATGTCTGGGCCTGTTATGCCGTGTTCGCCGTTCTGCTGGTGGGCCTGATGATCTGGTCGTCCCGGCATCATCAGGCGGTTATGGCCAGCTGCAAACGCCGTTACCAGCAGCAGGATAGCAGCACCAGTGCCCGGCCAAAACAGGCCGCTACGTTCGCCCGTGTCGAAGTTTCCCAGGAATAAACAGCAGGTAATCCATGCATCCGATCCGAAAAAAACGACTGACCATTGTGCTCTTTCTGGTGGCCGGTATTGCCATTGCGGTAGGCCTGACCACCTATGCCCTCCGACAGAATATCAACCTGTTTTACGATCCTACGGAAATTGCTGCGGGTAACGCGCCGGTTGATGTCCGGATCCGGGCCGGTGGCATGGTTGAAGAGGGCAGTGTGGCAAGGGATACCGACAGCCTGAAGGTGAACTTCCGGGTGACCGACTATGCCGCGTCGGTGCCGGTACAGTACGAGGGCATACTGCCTGATCTGTTCGCCGAGGGGCAGGGCGTGGTTGCCATGGGGCGGCTGAATGAACAGGGCGTGTTCGTGGCCGATCAGGTTCTGGCCAAACACGATGAGAACTATATGCCACCGGAAGTGGCCGAGGCGCTGGAGCGCTCTTCCAAGGGGCAGCACAAGTCTGCTGATGTGGAAAAAGCCGCGGAAACCACGGCGTACTGAGCGCCCAATTCATTTCTGACGTTGGAGAAACCCGATGTATCCGGAACTCGGACAGCTTGCACTGATTCTCTCGTTGCTGCTGGCAGTACTTCTCTCCGTGGTGCCGCTTGCGGGCGCTCTGACCGGGCGTGACAGCCTGCAGGCATTTGCCCGGCCACTGGCGTCCGGCATGTTTGTGTTCACCGCCCTGGCGTTTGCGATCCTGACCCACGCCTTTCTGGTGGATGACTTCTCGGTGGCCTATGTGGCCAATAACAGCAACAGCATGTTGCCCTGGTACTACAAGTTCAGCGCGGTCTGGGGCGGCCATGAGGGCTCGTTGCTCTTGTGGATACTGATGCTCATAGGCTGGACGCTGGCCGTTGCCATCTTCAGCCGTAAACTGCCTTCGGTGATGGTATCCCAGGTGTTGTCGGTTCTGGGCATGGTCTCCGTTGGCTTCCTTCTGTTTATCATTCTGACCTCCAACCCGTTTGACCGTCTGCTGCCGAACGTACCGGCAGATGGGCAGGATCTGAATCCGCTGTTGCAGGACATCGGCCTGATCATGCACCCGCCCATGCTCTATATGGGTTATGTTGGTTTTTCGGTGGCCTTTGCGTTTGCCATTGCGGCATTGATCAACGGCCGACTGGATGCGGCCTGGGCTCGCTGGTCGCGCCCCTGGACCACGGTTGCCTGGTCCTTCCTGACGGTGGGCATCGCCCTGGGCAGCTGGTGGGCCTATTACGAGCTTGGCTGGGGCGGCTGGTGGTTCTGGGACCCGGTTGAAAATGCCTCACTATTGCCCTGGCTCTCGGGTACCGCCTTGATGCACTCGCTGGCAGTCACGGAAAAACGCGGGGTCTTCAAGAGCTGGACCGTGTTGCTGGCTATTGTCACTTTCGCACTGAGCCTGCTGGGTACCTTCCTAGTTCGTTCCGGTGTGCTCACCTCCGTTCACGCCTTCGCGTCGGATCCGGAGCGAGGCAGTTTTCTGCTGGCGCTGCTGGGCATTACCATTCTGGCCAGCCTGACCCTCTATGCCTTCCGGGCGCCGGTAGTGCATGTCCGCTCCCGTTATGGCTCTCTGTCCCGGGAAATCTTCCTGCTCCTGAACAATGTCTTGCTGGTATCTGCCACGATGCTTGTGGCCATCGGCACGCTTTACCCGCTGGTGCTGGATTATCTGGATCTGGGCAAGCTGTCTATTGGTGAACCGTTCTTCAATACCACCTTCAGTCCTCTGGCGGTGGCAACTGGCCTGCTGCTGGGCGCAGGCATTTTCTCGCGTTGGAAGAAAACCGACGGCGGCTGGCTGGCCCGCAAGCTGCTGTGGCCGCTGGCCGTCAGCCTGATTGCCAGCGCGGGGGTGATGATCGGCTACGGAGGGTTTGCACCCTGGGCCTTCCTGGGTGTGTTTGCGGCCATGTGGGTAGCGGTGGCCACCGCCTGGGACCTTTGGGATAAATCCGCCTCCCGCAAAGGGCGCTGGCATGGCCTGAAGCGCCAGTCCCGCAGTTACTGGGGCATGGTTCTCGGGCATCTGGGGCTTGCCATGGTGATGGCCGGTGCGACGGTGGTTTCCAACTACGGGATTGAGCGTGATGTGCGCATGCAGCCGGGTGACCGCGCTATGGTGGGGGATTATGAGATTGTATTCACCGACATTGGTGAGCGTCGTGGCCCCAACTTTACCGCTCAGTACGGCAGCTTCAATGTTTACCTGGATGGGGAGATCGTGACTGACCTGCATCCGGAAAAGCGACAGTATCCGGTTGGCATGAGTGTGATGACCGAAGCGGACATTGATGCCGGCCTGTTCCGGGATATATTTGTAGCCATTGGTGAGCGTATCAGTGACGATGCCTGGGCTATCCGGCTGCAGTATAAACCGTTAGTGCGATGGCTTTGGCTCGGATCCCTGGTGATGGCCATTGGTGGATTCCTGGCGATTGCCGACAAGCGATACCGTATTCGTGTGCGCGATGAGGAAGCCGTGAAAAGCGGCGAGCCGGCAGCGCCGGGTAAAGTGGCGGAGGCGTCCTCATGAAGCGGATATTGCTGTTCCTGCCGCTGGTGATTGCCGTCGGCGTGGGGATATTCCTGTTTGCCGGCCTGGGCAAGGACCCCACCAAACTGGAATCCGTGCTGATCGGCAAGCCCGTTCCCGAATTCAGCCTGGAGTCTCTGGACAATCCGGAGGTTCAGTTGGATCCCTCAGTTTTCCAGGGCGAAGTGTCCTTGTTGAATGTATGGGCCGAGTGGTGCCCCTCATGCTGGGATGAGCATGAATACCTGATGTATCTGGCCCGGGAACAGGGAGTTCGTATTGTGGGCTTGAACTACAAGGATCAGCGGGAAAGTGCCTTCCGGTTCCTGAACCGGCTGGGCAATCCCTACGAGACCATTATCTTCGATCCGAAGGGAACGCTGGGTTTTGACCTGGGCGTGTATGGCGCGCCGGAAACCTTTGTTATCGACGCTGAGGGAGTGGTGCGCTATCGCCACGTAGGTGTTGTGAACCAGAAAGTCTGGGATGAAGTGCTCTTGCCGGTTATCGCTCAGGCCCGGGGGAACAGCTGATGCGTTTGTTGCCTGCTTTCTTTGCCGTATTGATGATGCTCTCGGGGCCGGCAATTGCCGAGGTGTCTGAAGTCTATGACTTCGATACCCGGGCTGAAGAACAGCGTTATCAGCAATTGATCTCAGAATTGCGCTGTCCCAAGTGTCAGAACCAGAACATCGCCGATTCCAATGCGCCGATCTCCAAGGATATGCGAGACGAGGTCTACCGCATGATGCAGGATGGGGCCTCCAATGAACAGATCGTGGGTGCTCTGGTCGACCGTTTCGGCGAGTTCGTTCAGTACAAACCGCCGGTGGATAACCGCACCATTCTACTCTGGGCCTTTCCGGCGATTGCCACCATTGGCGGTTTTCTGATTGTGGCCGGTGTGGTGTGGCGTGCCCGCAGGCGTGAAGACGAACCGCCCCTGAGTGCGGAAGACCGGGCCCGGGCAGAGCAGATTCTGGCCAGTCAAAGTGACAAGGCTGACCGCCGATAACTCCCATTCATTTCGAGACGTGACGATATTTCCATGACCGATACCTTCTGGATTGCCGGGACCGTACTCATTCTGGTGGCCCTGGCCTTTGTGCTTTATCCAGTCTTTTTCCATAAACCCCGGGCCCGCCTGGAGGCGGATCTGCGTAATCAGAACCTGCTGGCCTATCGCACCCGGCTCAAAGAGCTGGAGGATGAGCATGAGGGCGGCATACTGGATGAAGAGAGCTACAAACAGCTGAAGGAAGAGCTGGCCGGTGCCATGCTTGATGATGTACCGGAAGAGCCGATTACTCAACGGCGGGTCCCTGGGCGCCGTAGTGCCATGGTTGTTGCCTTGGTGGCGATCCTGGTATTGCCGGTGGGCACCTATTTGGGTTACCAGGAATGGGGCGCCATGGATCAGGTGGAGCAGTTCCTTGCCATGCAGGAAATGGACGCCACTCAGGGCGACCAGACGGCCCGCATGGCGGAACTGGCGGACCAGCTGCGCCAGCGGCTTGAGGAAAGTCCGGACAACGCCGATGGCTGGGCAATGCTGGGGCAGACCTACATGCGTCTTGAGCGCTATGAGCAAGCGGCTGAGGCCTATCGTCGTCTGGCCGATGTGGTGTCTGAAGATCGGAACGCCAGCGCCGTAGCTTTGGGGTTAGCAGCTCAGGCCAACTATTTTGCCAGTGAAGGCGAGATGACCCCGGCGGTGATCGATGCCATTGCGGCTGCCCGGGCCCTGAACCCGGACGAAGTCAATGCACTGGGGCTGATGGGCATCAATGCCTTCGGCCAGCAAAACTACCGGGAAGCCATTGAATACTGGCAGCGTATTACCGAGGTGGCACCGGACCATCCGCAGCTTGGGGCCATCCGTGGCGGTATCGAGGAGGCCTACCGACGCCTGGGTGAAACCCCGCCGGGCCAGGTTGCATCCGAGCCTCAGCAGGCTGCTGGTCCGGGTGTATCTTTACGGGTATCGCTGGACGAAGCTTTGCGAGAGCAAGTGGCTGACAATACCGTGTTGTTCATCTTTGCCCGGCCGGCGTCTGCGGCGGGCGGTGCACCGGTTGCCGTTGCCAGAATGACAGCCGGCGATCTGCCTGCCGAAATCCGGCTGGATGATCGTTATGCCATGTCCCCTGAATCTGCGATTTCTGGCCAGGACGATGTGGTGGTGGTCGCCCGCTTGAGTCGTTCCGGAAGTGTTAATCCGCAGCCCGGTGACTGGGAGGGCCGGGTTGAGGCAGAGGTGCTGCCCCCGGCGGAAGCGGAACCACCTGTCGAGTTGGTGATTAATCAGGAACTGACCAACTGAATGTGAAAAGCCCGTCACCTCGACGGGCTTTTTTCTGGATCGGAATCAGCGCGAGAGAGACGAGGGATACAGCGGTGGCAGGTCTGGCGATGACGCTTCTTTGCCCTGACCGGTGTTCCGGCGCATGCTTTCCAGCTCCCGTTGCAGTTGCTGTCTCGCATTTTCACCGTGGGTACGGTGCTGGCCCGAATACAGTCCCGCCTGAAAACGATCAAAGGCGGTTTTCAGCGAGCTGTCCTCCGTCAGCTTGAACAGATCTGAAACGGAATCAAACGAGTGCTGTGGGAAACGTAGCCGGGCCCAGCGCAGCAACAGCGTTGACGTCTCCCCGGAGCCTCGTCTGACAGCCGCCAGTAGTGCTTCAAACGCCTGACGTTCGTTCTTGATGCTGTCATCTTCCGGCTCATTGTGGCCGGACGCTGGGGTTTGGCGAGCCCGCCACCAGAGCGCAAGGGTCAGCAGCCAAAGCACCGCAAACACAACCGTACCCCAGAGCCAAAGGGGGTTGCCGGAGGCGTCTGAACCAGAGGCTGTATCCGGGCTTGTCGTAACCGGCAGTTCGGTGGGCGCCGCAGAATCGTCTGGTGTCTGCGCGGGCGGGGCGGCGGTGGCATGGTCGCCGGTTATCCGTAAACGGCGCTCCGGCAACACGGCTTCCTCAAGCTGGTTGGTCTCGGTGTTCCACCAGGGTATACGGATCGCGGGCAGGGTGGTTTCACCCGCCTGGACGGGCACCAGGGCGGTCGCCTGTTGCAGCGTGGCGCGAAGCCCCTCCGGAGTGGTTTCGGTATTGCGCAGGGGCTGTTCCGGGTAGCTGCGGATGGCATCCGGTACCTCCTGGGCGATCGGCGGCAAGGCCTCAGCGGGCAATCCCCGCGCCTGCAGGGTCACTTTCCGGCTGAGATTGCTGCCGACGGCGAGTTCCTGGGTAGAGGGCAGGCCTTCGTCGCTCAGGGTCAGACTTCGTGCTGGTAACCAGGGCTGATTGTCCGGATATCCGGCAGGTACGGGTTTGACCGGAACGTCATAGAGTTGCTGCCGGTCACGAAGGAAGCGCAACTGGCCCGAGGCATCCCTGGCCTGGCCCTCAAACCGGATAGGCTCCAGGCTGAGAGTGCCTGGTGTTTGGGGAAAGATGGCGTAACGCCGCTCAACCACCCGATACCGGATACCATCGCGATAGCGGGTAAACTCACGCTGTTTGCCAAGTGATTCGATGATGGCGTCCGGGTGCTCAGGCTCCGACAGCTCTCCCCGGATCAGGTTGCCGGAGAAGAACAACTGTATGGTCAGTACCAGCTGTTCCTGAACATACACTTCCGCCTTGTCTGCGGACAGCTCGATAAAGCTGTCACGGCTGGCCGCCGGTTGATCCGGCGGGGTGCCGGAAATAACCTCGATGTCGACCGGGTCGGAAACGGAATCCTTGAACGTCAGTTCGGGAATCGTCAGTGTCCCGGTGCGTGCAGGGGCGAGCTGATAGGTCCAGGTAATCTCGCCTACCATCTCGTTGTTGACGGTTTGCACGCTGTAGCGCTGGTTGCGGGCCAGAATCTCGAAATCCGGCTCGACCTTTTCGATATCGGGCGACGGTAGCTGTGACAGATCGAAACTGAATAAATTGCTCAGATTGATGTCGATTTTCATGGAGCCCTTGACGGTCAGTGTCAGTACCTCACCTTCGTAGAGCTGGGTTCGATCCGGTTCCACCACCAGTCTGTCGGCAGCATGACTGACGGCTGACAGGAGCAGTAGCAGGAATGTCGCGGCAAGGGAGAGAACGCGCGTTACCATGGTGTGTCGCCCTCATCGGGTGTTGTCTGTCGTTGTTGGTACTGTTGCAGGAACTTGCGCTGCAACAACCCGCCGGGGTTGTCCGGTATGCGGCGCAGCCACTGTTCCTGGCCCTGGCTCAGGGGTTGTTCTGATATTTCGGCCGGCGCACTGGCAGGATTCTGCCTCTCGCCGGAAGGCTCATCCGGGCTTGCCTGGGCATTCGCCTGTTGCTCTTGTGCGCCATTCTCCGGATGTGGCTCTCCGGCGTTTTCCTGTGAATTTTCGCCGTTCTCGGAGGGCTGCTGTTGCTCGCCAGGGCGGGGATTCTGATTCTCGCCATTGTTGTTTGCGGAATCCTGTCCGGCGCTGTCCTGGTTGTCATTGCCCTGGCCGCCGGAGGCGTTCTGCTGTCCGGGATTCTGATCGTTGTTTTCCTGGTTGTTGTCGCCTTCTCCCTCGCCCTGGGATTTCTGTTGCTGGTTCAGGAGCTGCTTTACCAGTTGCTGATTGAAGTGCGCATCTTCGAAATCCGGCTGCTGTTCCAGTGCCTGCTGATAGGCGTCTATGGCTTCTTCCAGTTGGCCGGCCCGGGCCAGGGCGTTGCCCCGGTTGTAGTCACCAACGGCACCGGGTTGATTGGCAAAGGCTTCCGCGGCGTCGCTGTACTGGCCATCACGATAGAGTGCTGAGCCGCGCCAACCCGGCTGCTCCAGAACGGTGGCCGCCCTGGCCGGATCCTGCTGAATGAGGTCCGGGCCACGCTGGTCTTCGCGCTGCCACAGGCTGCCCCAGTCCAGGGCCTGAACCGGGCGCGGCGCGCCTGCCAGCGGAATCAGCGCAAAGGCGAGAATGGCAAAGGCTCCCCGGCGCCAGCCCAGAATCAGTAACGGCAGGGCCAGCCAGAGCAGCCAGTAACCGTCGTCCTGCCAGCGATTAACGGTCATGCCGTCCTGTTCGTTCTGCCATTCATCGGTGTGGGATGGCTCCAGCGCCAGGGCGCGAATGTCCTGGTCATCCAGGGTCAGTTCGTGGCTGGTTCCGCCATTGATGTTGGCCAGTTGCGCCAGGGTGTCTGGTTCGGCCTGGCTGATGACAATCCTGCCGTTGTCCCGAATGAATCCACGCTTTGCCAGGGGGATGGGGCCGCCTTCACGGGTGCCCACCACCAAAGTGTTCAGAGGGTAGGAGGTATCTGCCAGCTGCTGGCGGATTGCACTGTGTTGACGTTCCGGCACCGCCTCGGAGATCAGCAGGATGCGACCCTGGCCCGGTGCGCCCTGGTCCAGCAGGTCGACCGCCTGCCGCACGGCCAGATCGGCGCGGTTGCCCTGGGCAGGCATGATGGTGGGGTCCAGCACGCTAAGCATGGCCTCAATGGTGCGGGTGTCGCCGGTAAGTGGCGTTACCGTGTGGGCGTCGCCGGAATAGACTACCAGGGCAGTCAAACCGCCTTTGCGCTGGTTGAGGATGTCGCGGACCTTGCGCTTGGCCAGGGTCAGCCTGTCCGGTTCTACGTCGGTGGCCAGCATCGACAGAGACAGATCCAGCAGAATGACCAGGCTGTCCTGGGTCTGTTTCAGGGGTGTCGGCGCCTGTCGCCAGCTTGGCCCGGCGAGGGCGACCGCCAGCAAAACCAACGCCAGACTCAAGGGCAACAGGGGAGAGCGGGTGGTGCCAGTGCTCTCGTTGGCCCGGGAACGAATCAAGGGCTGTAACAGGTGAGCGGGGATGTATCGGGCCCATCCGGTCTCACCCTGGCGAAGTTGATGTCGGGCCAGAAACAGGATCGGAACCGCCAGTAACAAAATTAACCACAAGGGTCGCAGAAAATGGAAGTCAGCCATGGCCAGCCTCCGTGGCAGTGTTTTGCTGATAACGGTTGGATGCCAGTCGCAGGGCAATCAGTAGCAGCCAAAGCCCGGCGGCCATGCCGGCGGGCCAGGCGTAGAGTTCTGTCACCGGCCGATAGAACTGGCCATCCTGTTCTATCGGCTCGAGCTGATTGATGCTGTCGTAGATCATTTCCAGTTCGGGCAGGCTTCGGGCCCGGAAATACCGGCCACCGGTCTGTTCTGCCATTCGCGTGAGTAGTTCTTCATCGAGATCCCGTGAGGGATTGACCCGCCTTGATCCCAGCAGCCCGCGCTGGATCATGGTATCGGCGCCGATGCCGATGGTGTAAAGCCGCACGCCAGCGGCCTGGGCGATTTCTGTGGCCTTGTCCGGGCTGACCTGGCCGGCGGTATTTGCCCCGTCTGTCAGCAGGATCACCACTCGCTGTTCCTGGGGGCGTTCGCGCAGACGTTTCACCGATAACCCGATAGCGTCCCCGATGGCGGTGGCCCGGCCTGCCATACCCAGGCCCGCCTCGAACAGCAGGGTCCGTACCGTTTCCCGATCGAAGGTCAGTGGCGCCTGAACGTAGGGTTCTGTGCCGAACAGAATGAGCCCCAGCCGATCACCTTCGCGCTGGTCAATGAAGTCATCCAGCACGCGTTTGACCGCCTGCAAGCGGTTGATGCTGCGGCCCTGAAGTACCATGTCCTGTTCGTCCATGCTGGGAGAAATGTCGACCACCAGCATCAGATCCCGGCCCGTTACGGGCATCTGGATCTCCTCCCCCACATGCTGGGGGCGGGCCAGGGCCACCACCAGGCACAGCCAGCCCAGCAATAACAACAGCTGGCGCCAGAGCGGCGTTGATCGCCCCCGGGAGCTTACGCCCGGCATTCCGGACAACCAGTGCCCGACCGGAATGACGGGGGCATCCACCGGTTCGCTCTGCTGCTTGCGGTTACCAAGCAGCAGCGGCAGCAATGCCAGTAACAGCGCCCACGGGTAAGCCAGACTGATCACGACTGGGCCTCCAGCCAGGTTCTGGCGAACGCCAGTGCCTGTTCAGTCTGCGCGAGGGGCCGGGGTTGCCAGGTGCTTGTAACCATGGCCTCGACCAAGGGCCGGGAGGCGATGCGGTCTTTCGGCGCGGTTTCCAGGAGGAAGTTGATCCATTGCTGCCCGGTCATGGCCTCGGGATGCTTTTCCGGATGGCTCTGTCGTGCCGCACGTTTGAGCAGGGCATTGAGCGCTGCGAACCATTCCGGCGTCGGCCGGGCCTTGCTTTCAAGCTGTTGCAGTTCGGTCCGGGCGCTGCGTTTCCAGCGGTGCTTCTGACGCTGACGGTGCCACAGCCAGGCAAGTGCCAGTGCGCCGACAATAACCAGTATCGCCAGCAGCCACCAGCCTGGAGCCGGCGGCCACCAACCACCGGTAGCTGGCAACTGGATATCACGAAGTTGTGCCAGGGGATCCTGAGGGTTCATCCGATGCGACCTCCCGGGCCCAGCAGCAGGCGCAGGGCCGTGGCCGGATCCTCTCCGGTCGACAGAGTTGCGGAAAACACGCCGGATGCCCGAAAACAGTCTGCCAGACGTTGCTCATGAGCGTCGATTTTGTCTTGCCAAGCCTGCTGGAAGCGAGGATTTGAAGCATCAAACCAGATCGGGCCGTCCGGGCCAGCAACGGCAAACCGGCCGGATGAAGGCAGGGCCTTTTCCAGCGGATCCTGAATCCGTATGGCGCTGACCGAGTTGTGCCGGCTCATGGCGCCCAGCAGGGTGGTGGTCTGCTCGGTGATATTCATGAAGTCACTGATGATAAACACGCGGGAGCCAGTGTGTGTGACCCGGCGGGCTTCTGCCAGTGCCGTATCCAGCCCATGGCTGGCGTTCGTTGCGGGGGTTGGCGGTGTTTTGCCCTGGTGCTGGTGGTTGGCCAGATGATCCAGCAGGCGCAGGACGGACTTTCGGCGCCGGGCGGGCCGCAGCACGGCCAGACCCCGGTCATTGAACACCAGACCGCCCACCTGGTCACCCGCCCAGAGTGCCAGCCAGGCCAGCAGAGCCGCAACCTGGGCACTTCGGACTTGTTTGTAGGCGCCGGCACTGGCAAAGAACAGGGTCGGCCCGAGATCCACAATCAACAATACAGGCCGCTCCCGCTCTTCCTCATACAGCTTGGTGTGCGGTGCCTGGCGCCTGGCTGTTACCCGCCAGTCTATGCTGCGAATGTCGTCACCGGGCTGGTACTGTCGCACCTCAGAAAACGTCATCCCGCGGCCTTTCTGCCGGGACTGGCGTAGCCCGGCCTGGCGGGACCGGACCGGTTTTACCGACGGCAGCTTCAGAGCTCGTGCATCTGCCTGCAGGCGCACCAGCTCCGGCAGGGTAATGAACGTGGCTGGGCTGGAATCTGCCATGACGCTGTTATGGTCTCCTGTCAGCACCACCTCAGGCGGCAACCGGAACCCGGTCGATCAGCCGTTGCAGCACGGAATCGGCGGTCATGCCTTCGGCCTCGGCCTCAAAGGTCAACAGAATCCGGTGGCGCAGCACATCGTAAGCCATGGTCTGGACGTCGTCCGGTGTCACGTAGTCCCGGCCATCGAGCCACGCCAGCGCCCGGGCGCAACGGTCCAGGGCGATAGTGCCGCGGGGGCTGGCGCCGAAGGCGGTCCAGCGCGCCAGTTCAGGGTCCAGCGCTGCGGCATCGCGGGTGGCCAGAATCAACGCCAGCAGGTACTGCTCCACAGGTTCCGCCATATAGATATCCGACACCGCCTGCCGGGCGGCCATCACCTGTTCCTGGGTTAGACGAATGTCTACGTTCGGGATTCCCTGACGGTAGTCACTGCGCGCAAGGTGCAGAATCTCACGCTCGGCATCGGCAGAGGGATAGTCGATCACCACATGCATGAGGAAGCGATCAAGCTGCGCTTCGGGCAGCGGGTAGGTGCCTTCCTGTTCAATCGGGTTCTGGGTGGCCATCACCATGAACAGTTTGGGCAGGGGAAAGGTTCTCATACCAACGCTGATCTGGCGTTCGCCCATGGCTTCGAGCAGGGCCGACTGGACTTTCGCCGGTGCGCGGTTGATTTCATCGGCCAGCACCAGGTTATGGAATATGGGGCCGCGCTGGAATTCAAAAGTGCCGGTTTCAGCGCGGTAGATTTCGCTGCCGGTGACATCGGACGGCAGCAGATCCGGAGTGAACTGAATGCGATGAAAGTCGCCCTCCAGATGGTCGGCAAGTGCTTTCACCGCGGTGGTTTTGGCCAGCCCCGGCGCGCCCTCAACCAGAAGATGGCCATCGGCCAGAAGGGCAATCAGTAGCCGGTCGACGAGTTTGTCCTGGCCAATAATGCGCTTGGCCAGTTGTTCTCTGAGATCACCGAACGTTTGCTGTAACGACATGAAATTGACTGCTCTTGGTTTTTGAAATCCTGCGTAGGTAGTTGCCGCAGTTTTGGCGTCTGGCCGGCAAAAATCAAGGGTTTGACTATGCTTATGTGACGATACCCTGATTACGTTTCTTTCACACAAACCAGAGGTTGGATATGAATGCGCTGACAATCGCCAGCAAGGATCAGTTTTTTGAGCAGTTGGCCGATGCGTTCTCAGAAAAGATTGCAAAAACCGAGGCGAAGAAGATCGCCGATTTTGCGCGACAGCATTACGCCCATATTCCTCTGGAGGAGCTGGTCAGTCGCCGCTTCTCGGATACCTACGGCGCCGTTCTGGCAGCCTGGCAGTTCCTGCAAAAGCGCAGTGCCGATGAAACCCCTGTTTCAGTGTTCAACCCGGATCTGGAAAGCGACGGCTGGCAGTCCACTCACAGCGTTATTTTTATTCTCCATCCCAATATTCCGTTTCTGATTGATTCCCTGCGCATGGCCATCAATCAGCGGGAAATCGGCACCCATTCCATTCAGCACTCCATCCTGCGAGTGGAGCGGGACGACAGTGGCAAGCTGAAGAAGCTGCACACCACCAAAAAGGCATCGAAGGACGCAAGCTACGAAGCATTCATCGTGCTTGAAATCGACCGACACAGTGCGCCGGAAGATCTTCGCGACCTGGAACAGACACTGCAGAAAGTGCTGCACGAAGTACGCATTGCGGTGGGAGATTTCCCGATCGTGAAAGAGAAAGTCAGCGAGATCGTCAAGGAGCTGGATGCCACCACGGCGGGAATCAGTGAAGAAGGCAAGGACGAAGCCCGGGCTTTTCTGACCTGGCTGGTGGATGACCACTTCACGTTTCTGGGGTACGACGAATACGACTTTGCCAAGGACAAGCAGGGCATGGTGGTGCGCCGGGTGGAAAACTCGGAGCTGGGTATTCTTAGAGTCAACAACGAACGCCCTGATCGGGTCCGGCTGAATGAGCTGCCGCAGCGTACCCGCCATGAAATGACCCGTTCCGATGACATCTTCATCTTCGCCAAATCGGCGCAGCGGTCTCGCGTGCACCGGCCGGCCTATCCGGACTACATCGCGGTCAAGAAATTCAACAGCAAGGGTGAAGTGGTGGGCGAACGCCGCTTCCTCGGTCTATACACCGCTCGGGTCTACAACGAGCGGCCCGATGAGATTCCGCTGTTGCGGCGCAAGTTCCAGAGCGTGATGAAGCGGTCCGGTTTCCTGACCGACGATTACGCCGGCAAGGAGCTGGAACAGATCCTGACGCTCTACCCGCGGGACGAGCTGTTCCAGATCGAAACCGATGAGTTGCTGCGCGTTGCCAAGAGCATTCTCTACATCCAGGAGCGTCGCCGCATCGAGCTGTTCATGCGGGAGGACGTATACGGCCAGTTTGTGACCTGCCTGGCCTTCTTCCCCAGGGATATCTACAACACCGAGTTACGCCTGAAGGTGGAACAGGTGTTGCTGGACCGCCTGGAGGCTGAGGACATTGAGTTTGTTACGCACTTTTCCGAATCGGTGCTGGCCCGGGTGCAGTTCACCATCCGGGTGCCGCAGGTGGAAAACCGCCAGTTGCCGCTGGCGGAAATCCGCGACAAGGTCATTGAGCTTGCCCAGTCCTGGCGTGATGGCCTCTACGAGGCTCTGAGCGAGGCTTACGGCGAAGAGCAGGGCAACGAGCTTTATCGTGTCTGGGCGGGCGGTTTCCCGGCCAGCTACACCGATATGTTCTCGCCCCGCCGGGCCGCTATCGACCTGGAGCACATCACCGCCTCTGCCCGTGATGATGATCTGGCCATGAGCTTCTACCGGGCTCTGGAAGAAGACGAGAACACGCTGCATTTTAAGCTGTTCTATCCGGATGAGCCGCTGCCACTGTCGGATGTGATGCCGATTTTCGACAATCTCGGTTTCCGGGTGATTGGCGAGCACCCGTTTGAGGTGATTGACCGAACGGGTAAAACGGTTTGGATTCATGACTTTACCCTGCAGTCCCACACTGGGAACGTGGTGGATATTCACCGTATTCGCCCGATTTTCGAAGAGTTGTTCCGCCGGGTCTGGCACGGTGAAGCCGAAAACGACGCCTTTAACCGCCTGTTGTTGTCCTCCTACATGAGCTGGCGTGAGATCGCGTTGCTGCGTACTTACGCCCGCTACATGCGCCAGATCCGGTTCTCCAACAGTCAGACGTTCATTTCCAACACGTTGGTCAACCACGTCAACCTGACACGGATCCTGCTGGAGTACTTTGAGGTTCGATTCAACCCTGAGCGTTTCAAGAGTAAGGGCAAAAGCGAGGCGGCCCAGCAGAAACTGGAAATCGAATTCAACGCCGGCCTGGATGAAGTGGAGAACCTCAGTGAGGATCGCGTGCTACGGCTGTATCTGGAGCTGATGCAGGCGACGTTGCGCACCAACTACTACCAGCTGGATGGCGAGGGCCAGCCCAAGCCCTACATCAGTGTGAAATTTGACCCGTCGCAGATTCCGGACATGCCGCTGCCATTACCCATGTTCGAGATCTTTGTGTATTCCCCTCGTGTGGAGGGGGTTCACCTGCGTGGTGGCAAAGTGGCCCGTGGTGGTTTGCGCTGGTCGGATCGGTTCGAGGACTACCGCACAGAAATTCTGGGCCTGGTAAAAGCGCAGCAAGTGAAAAATGCCGTCATTGTGCCGGTGGGCGCGAAGGGTGGCTTTGTGGCCAAGCGCCTGCCCGATCCGTCTGACCGGGAGGCATTCCAGGCAGAGGGTATTGCGGCCTACAAAACATTCATCCGGGGCTTGCTGGATATCACAGATAACCTGGTGGATTCCGGCATCCAGCCGCCGGAGCGGGTCATCCGCCATGACGAGGACGATCACTACCTCGTGGTGGCGGCTGACAAAGGCACCGCCACTTTCTCCGACATCGCTAATGGCCTGGCCGCGGAATATGGCTTCTGGATGGGAGATGCCTTCGCCTCCGGTGGCAGTAACGGTTATGACCACAAGAAAATGGGCATTACTGCCCGGGGCGCCTGGGTTTCGGTGGAACGGCACTTCCGTGAGATGGGTATTAACCCGGCTGTGGATGAGTTCACCGCCATCGGTATCGGTGATATGGGTGGGGACGTGTTCGGCAATGGCCTGCTGTGCTCGGAAAAAACCCGGCTGGTGGCCGCCTTCAACCATATCCACATCTTCATTGACCCGACCCCGGACACCGAACGCAGCTACAAGGAGCGTAAGCGCCTGTTTGAACTGCCGCGTTCCGCCTGGACCGATTACGACAGCAAGTTGATTTCGAAGGGCGGCGGCGTTTTCAGCCGCAATGCCAAGTCCATTCCGGTCAGCCCAGAAATGAAAAAGCTGCTGGGCATCAAGGCGGACCGCGTTCCGCCCAATATGCTGATCAGTCACATCCTCAAGGCCGAAGTGGACCTGCTCTGGATTGGTGGTATTGGCACTTACGTGAAGGGCAGCGGTGAAAGCCACTCCGATGTGGGCGACAAGGCCAATGATGGCCTGCGGATCAATGGTGCCGAGCTGCGCTGCAAGGTTGTAGGTGAGGGCGGAAATCTCGGCTTCACCCAGATGGGGCGGATTGAATACGCCCTGAAGGGTGGTCGCCTGAATACTGACTTCATCGACAACTCGGGCGGCGTGGACTGCTCTGACCATGAAGTGAACATGAAGATCCTGCTCAACCGGGCGGTGGCCATGGGCGATCTGACTGGCAAGCAGCGCAACATCATGCTGGAGGAAATGACTGATGATGTTGCCTCGCTGGTGCTGAAGAACAACTACCGTCAGACCCAGGCCATCAGTATCGCCAGCGAGGATGCCGCCACCCGGCTGGAGGAGTATCGTCGGCTGATGAATACCTTCGAGAGCGAAGGCAAGCTCAACCGGGCACTGGAGTTCCTGCCGGATGACGAAACCCTGTCAGAGCGCAAGCTGGCCAAGAAAGGGCTGACGCGGCCGGAACTGTCGGTGCTGATTTCCTACGTCAAAGGGGATCTGAAGCAGGTGCTGATCGACAGTAATCTGCCGGACAATCCTCTGCTGGCGGGTGAGATGTACAAGGTCTTCCCGCGGGATCTGACCAAGCGTTTCTCGAAAGAGCTGGGTGAACACCAACTGCGACGGGAGATCATCGCAACCCAGATCGCCAACGACATGGTTAACCACATGGGCATTACCTTTGTGGAGCGCCTGAACCAGTCTACCGGGGCGGACGCAGCATCCATTGCCCTGGCCTGGATTATTGCCCGGGATGTGTTCCGCATCGACAGCTGGTGGGACAAGATTGAAGCGCTGGATTTCCACGTTTCCGCGGATCTGCAGATGGAGTTGATGCAGGATCTGATGCGTCTGATGCGTCGGGCTGTGCGCTGGTTGCTTCGTAATCGCCGGGCAGAACTCAATATCCAGAGTCACATGGAGCGGTTTGCCGACAGCGTCTGGGCCATTACCTCGGGTCTGCCGGAATACCTTGGCGACCAGGCTCGTGCCAATTGGGAAAAACGCAATGATCAGCTGATGGCTGCGGGTTTGCCGAAGGAACTGGCGTCGGTGCTGGCAGGAACCGGCTATCTGTATTCCTCTCTTGGTATTATCGAGGCACAGGAAGCCACAGGCATGCCGCTGAAAACGGTGGCCAACCTGTACTACGATCTGGGTGACCGTCTCGACCTGACCTGGTTCGCTAATGCCATCGCAGCGTTGACGCCAAGTTCCCATTGGCAGGCCCTGGCGCGGGAAAGCTTCCGGGAGGATCTGGACTGGCAGCAACGGGCTCTGACCACCGGTGTGCTGAAAACCGCTGAAAGCCCGGAGAAAGTCACCGATAGTGTGAACGCCTGGGAGCAGCGCAACCAGCACATGATTGATCGCTGGAACGCGATGCTGGCGGAACTCAAAGGTGTAAGGGAACCGGAATACGCCATGTTCTCGGTCGCACTGCGGGAGCTGCTGGACCTGGCGCAAAGCACCATGCACCAGAGCCCGGAAGACGTAACGACCAACTGACTATTGCGTTATGTCGTTGATTCCCGTTCAATCCCGCAGCGGGAATCAATGGCAGGAGCAACAAGATAATGGCACCACTGAAACATCTACTGGACAAGAACCGGGCCTGGGCCAATGGCATCAAGTCGGTGGACCCGAAGTTCTTTGACCGGCTCTCGAACCAGCAGGCACCGGAGTACCTGTGGATCGGCTGTGCCGACAGTCGGGTACCTGCGAACCAGATTGTGGACTTGCTCCCCGGTGAACTTTTCGTGCACAGAAACGTGGCCAACGTGGTTGTACATACAGATTTCAACTGCCTGTCGGTGCTCCAGTTCGCCATCGAAGTGTTGAAGGTCAAACACGTATTGGTGGTGGGGCATTACGGTTGTGGTGGCGTGCGCGCGGCATTGCTGAACGAAGGCTTTGGCCTGATTTCAAATTGGCTCCGCCATGTTCAGGACGTGCGTGACCGTCACCAGTCCGTACTGGACGCCATTCCCAATGTGCAGGACCGGGTAGACCGCCTGTGTGAGCTGAACGTGGTAGAGCAGGTAGGGCATGTGTGCCAGAACAACATCGTTCAGGAAGCCTGGCGTCGCGGCCAGCCATTGACTGTGCACGGTTTCGTTTACGACGTGGCCGACGGTCTGTTGAGGGATATGGGGCTCTCGATCGCCAGTGAGGCAGACCGGGAAACGATTCGTCAGTCCAGTCTGGATGAGCTGATCGAACGACCGGTTCGCTCCGGGCGCCAAAAAATATAATGCGAAGAATGTCAAAAACTGTCAAAAAATCGTGATGCTCGTCACTTCCTGACCCGTGGCGTCATCACAGTAGTGACCTTCTGCGTCTGTTACAGTAGCAACTGTAAGCAGTAAGGGAGGTAAACCATGAAAGAACTGATGCAGAAAGCCCTGCAGGCACTGGGAACCCGCAGAAACGAAAGTTCTGCCATGGATAGCGCAAGGGCTGAGGCCAAGCGCACCGAAGCACGCACCCCGGAAGATTGGGGAATGTCACCTGAAGACGCCCTGCGTGTGGGTACGGTTGCACGTTACAAATAATATCTGGCTCTTCCCGGGCGGCCCCAGAGGCCGACCCCGATAGCGATAGCCCCGACTGATGCCACAGGGCAGACTCGGGGCTTTTTTCCGGTTAGCATACGCGGCTCATGATTCTGGCAATGGTCCGCTACCCATGTCTGCACTGCCCAATACCCACGAAGTTCTGCTCCGCAATGCGCATCTGTTGAATGGACGCCCAGCGCTGTTAGGCGTCTCGGATGCATCGCTTTTGCCCCGATGCCCGGTTCCCGGTATCGCGATGACCGAGCACGCCGGTCTTTGGCAAATCCTGTCCCATGACACTGACTGGGCTGGCTGTTTTGGTTACGAGCCAGATCGGCAGCAGCAGGGCTCTTGCGATACCGTGGTGGTATTTTTGCCTAAAGCCCGGGCTGAGTGTGAGCTCCGCCTGGCTTTGGCTCGTTACCTCGGCAAACCAGGTGCGGCACTGGTGGTTATTGGCGAGAAGAAGGAAGGCATTGCCGGTGCCATAAAGCAGTTTTCCGTCGTCGCCGGGGAGGTTGTAAAGGTCGACAGCGCCCGCCATTGCCAGGTCTGGTGCGGCAGAAATACCCAACCCCTGACCGAATTCCGGTTGACTGACTGGCTCAGCTGGACGGAGCTTTCCTGCGCTGGCGTGGCGCTCTCTGTTGCCGGCTTGCCAGGCGTTTTCAGTCTGGGTCGACTGGACGATGGCACCCGGATGTTGTTGGAAACCCTGGCTGAGTCACCCCTGGGTGTCGATCGGGTGCTCGATTTCGCTTGCGGTGCAGGTGTTATCGGGTCCTGGCTGCATGGTTTTCATCAGTTGGCGGGGAAGAAGCCAATTCGAGTAGATGGGACCGATGTTCAGGCGCAGGCCGTGTTCTGTGCCCGGGAAAGTTACCGTAAGGCAGGGGTAAACGGTGAGATTTTTGCCGCTGATGGCCTGGCTGCCGTTCAAGGCAACTGGCCGGCCGTGATCAGCAACCCGCCTTTCCACACCGGTGTAAAAACCGATACATCCATGACCGAGCAGTTCCTGGCCCAGGTGGCCGCTCATCTCGCGCACGGCGGCGAGCTGAGGCTGGTGGCCAACAGTTTTCTGCCGTATGAAGCCCTGATTCGACAACACATCGGCCCGGTTGAGAAACTCGCGCAGGATCGGCGATTTACCGTTTACCGGGCATTTCGGAAAAAGTCGGGCTGAAAAACAGACAGAAAAAAGCCCCTGGGGTAAGGGGCAAAAGATCTTGTCCGGAAAAATGCGGCCGGCCAGCCGGGTCAGGGCTGGGGCATGACCGGAAAGGGTGTTCGGCGTGAACACCCCTAACTTAGGTTTAATTTCTAGAATAAACAGCCTAAAAGTGTTTATTTTCCCGAAAGCTGCCAACGGAAGCCCAAAATGACAACTGCCAGACTCCAGACACCTGCCGGTGAACTCCGCCTGATCCGGCCAGGCGGAACGGCTGGGCTGCGCGCCTGGGACGCTGCCGACGAGTTGTTGTTGTCGGCTGCGGAGCCTTATCTGGCAGACGGTTTGCGCGTGCTGGTGGTGGACGACCAGTTTGGTGCTCTGACCCTCGGGCTTGCCTGCTATCAGCCGCAGACAGTTGCCGACAGCGCGACGCTCGCACACTCCGTGTTGACGAACGCTTCGCTCAATCCGGGGTTACCCGACTGCCCGACGGTTTTGAACTGGCGCCGGCCACCCTCAGGGCCCTTTGATCTGGTGCTGCTCCGTATTCCCCGTCAGGCCGGTTATCTGGCCTGGTTGTTACGGTGGCTCAACAGCGTGCTGGCGGAAGACGGACAAATACTGGCGGGCGGTATGATCAAGCATCTGCCCGATCGTAGTGTTGATGTGTTCGCCAGTGCGGTGGTCACCGAACAGGTGTTGCCTGCCCGTAAAAAGGCGCGGGTAGTGGTGTGTCGTGGTGGCTCGGCCACATTGACGGAATGGCAGGAGCAATGGCGTGGCTACCCGGTGGCAGGATTGCCCGGGCCGGTCGAGGCGCTGCCCGCAGTATTTGCCAGAGATAAGCTGGATATTGGCACGCGGGAGTTGTTACCGCTGATTCCTCAGGCGGTTAGTCGAGTGCCCCCGGCCGGGCGGATTCTGGATCTGGCGTGTGGAAATGGCGTGCTCGGGTTGTCTGCGCTTGCCGGCAGGCCGGGCGCCGAAGTGCATTTCAGTGACGTATCCAGCCAGGCCATTGCCAGTGTTGAGCATAACCTGAGCCGGTATGAGGGCGGCGATTGCGTGCACTTATGGCATCAGGACGGCATCGCAGATGATTTGCCTGACTACCAGCTTATTCTATTGAACCCACCCTTCCATGAAGGTGGGGTGGTGGGCGATCACATCGCACTGAGACTGTTCAGGGATGCCGCCCGGCATCTGGCGCCGGGCGGTCGCGTATTGATGGTGGGCAATCGCCACCTGGGGTATCACCGTTCCCTGAAACAGTACTTCAGCAGCGTTGAACAGAGAGCTGCAAGCCCGAAATTCGTGGTGTTCGAAGCCCGGAATGGCGCGGTGTGAGTCTCAGACCGTCGCCGGGCGATCGTAGCCGAGGCGCGCGAGGGTATCCACGATGGTCTGGGTTTGACTATCAATCTCGATGTTGACCTTTTGCCCCTTGGTGGCCTTCCCGAACGTGGTGGCACGCAGGGTCTCCGGGATAAGGTGGACGTTGAAGCGGTTACCTTCCACCTCGCCAATGGTCAGGCTGGCGCCATTGACGGCAATGTAGCCTTTGGGGAAGATGTACTTCGCCCAGGTTTCCGGTAGTTCGAACCAGAGGGTCACGTTGTTTTCCGGCCGCAGAATATCGACGATGGTTGCGGTAGTGTGGATATGGCCACTGAGCAGATGGCCGCCGATTTCATCGCCGATTCGGGCGGCGCGCTCGAAGTTGATTTCGTCGCCGGGTTTCAGGTCGCCGAGGGTGGTCAGGCGCAGGGTTTCCTGCATGGCGTCGAAGTACAGCCGTTGGCCTTCCTGGCGGGTAACCGTCAGGCAGGTGCCGTTGATGGCAACCGAGGCACCGATGGTTACGCCCTGAACCCGATCTTCCGGGAAATCGATCAAAAAGGTACTCAGGCCCGGCGCCGCGATCACGTTTTCGACCCGTGCAATGCCCTGAACGATACCGGTAAACATACATAATCTCCTGAAACCCGTTGATTGGCGCAAGCATACCGGTGCCTGCCGGTATTGCCAAGAAACCCGCAAACCGGGTATGCCGGCAAAGCCGACATTCAAGAATTGTTCGTAAAGGTCGATACTTGGCTAAAGAACCCGAAGAACAGTGACCTCAATGGCGGAAAATACAGCAGTAGACAAGACCGATTCGGCCAATGCTTCCGGCGCGGTGCTTCGCCCCGGCCGGGCCGCTGATCCGGTGCCGGCGACACCGGAATCTGCCCTCAATGCCGCGCAAAGAACCGCTGCTCTGCAGGCTGACGATGACCAGGGCCCGAACGCTGAATCTGGCAGCGAGCAGCCCGGGGCGCAGGAATCGCAGGATCGGACTGCCGAGACCGGGCCGGAGACCCCGGACATCGAGCAGGCGCTGGCGGAGTCGCGACAGCGCAAGCTGCGTCTTATGCTAAGGCAGTGTGACCGGGTTCTGCTGATGGACTTCAACTTGCTGGCTATGTCGGACTGGCCGGATAACTATCAGATGGCAGCTGCGCGGCGTAGCCGGGACCTGTGGATCTTCAGTGCCCTTTTGGCTGCGACGTTTTTCCTCAGTGGTTTGACCGGTTTTGTGCCGGCCTGGGTGGCCGGTGGCGGCTTTGGTGCCTTCGTGATTATTCTGTTGCTTGGTGTGCCGTTCATCCGTCGGATCTACACGTCCAGGCCCTCCTATATGGATTTGATCATACGGCGGCAGCGCATGCTCCGGGATGCCCGCAAACATGCGGCTCACCTCGAGGGCAAGGAAGGGCTGATCTGGCAGTGCGCGCGGATGGCAGAGTACAACCCGGCACTGCGCCATACCCGTTTCAGCGAATTGCTCAGACTGTCTGAGCAACGGGTGTTGCCGCGCTATCTTACCCGGCGGGAACATGTTCGGCTGTATCTTATCTATCTGCTGGAAGCTGAGAAAGCTTATGGCAAAGTCCAGCAAGCGTTTTTCGACGGCAATCAGGACGCGATAGACCGGGGTTGGCAGGCAGTGGCGGCGGTTCCTGAAGACCGAGCTTGACATGACAGGCCTTCAAACGTATGTTTCAAACAGACGTTTGCTAGAGGCTCTGACAACAAAATGGCGCAGTCTGATACCGTTGACCGCATTCTTGACGCTGCCGAAGAGCTGTTTGCCGAGCGTGGGTTCTCGGAAACATCGCTTCGAATGATTACCAGTAAGGCTAAGGTAAATCTGGCCGCTGTCAATTATCACTTTGGGTCTAAGAATGCCCTGATCCACGCCGTGTTCGCTCGGTTCCTGACGCCGTTTTCGGCCACCCTGGAAACCGCCTTTGATGAACTCGAAGAGCGTTGTGATGGCCAGCCGCCCACGCTGAACCAGACCCTCTGGGCGCTCACTGAAAGCGCCGTGCGTATGCCTCAACGCAATGAGAAAGGCATATCCATCTTCATGCGCTTGCTCGGTCTTGCCTATACCCAGTCTCAGGGCCACCTGCGTAAATTCCTCGAACAGGAATACAGTGAGCCATTTGGTCGTTTCATGCGCTTGCTCAAAGAGGCCACGCCCGAGTTGTCCTCGGTCGATCGCTACTGGCGCATCCAGTTCATGTTGGGGGCGACGGCCTTCACCATGTCCAGCAGTGATGCCCTGATTGATATTCTGGAAAACAAGCTGGGCGTTGAAACCACGGTGCAGGAAATTGCCGCGCGCCTGGTGCCGTTCCTGGCCGCAGGCATGAAGGCTCCAGACAAAATGCTGGTGCCGCCTACCAATTCAGGCGTTTCGGTTGCCTGAACTCCCCCGCCTCGGGTAGTCTTCCCTCTGGTTTGCAGCCGGAGGGAAGTCGTTACCAATGCCCGATAACAAGCCCCCCGGGGTTACCCTGTCCATTGATATCGCCAATCAGTTCCTGACACTGGCTACTCAATCGGGTGATATCATTGCCCGCTACCCGGTATCCACCGGCCTGAATGGCCCCGGCCAGGCCGACGGCAGTGGCTGTACCCCTGTTGGCGAGCATTTTGTCCGCGCCCGAATCGGGGCGGGGCAGCCATTAAATACGGTGTATCGTGGGCGCCGCCCCACTGGCGAGATATACAGCCAGAGTCTGGCGGCAGCGAACCCGGGGCGCGACTGGATTCTTACCCGTATACTCTGGCTTTGTGGCTGTGAATGGGGGCGAAACCGTGGGCCGGGGGTAGACACTTTTCGTCGTTTTATCTATATCCACGGTACGCCGGACAGTGAACCTATGGGAGTTGCCAGATCCCATGGCTGCATCCGGATGCGCAATACCGATATTGTTGAGCTTTTTGACCGGGTTCCAGCGGGGACTCCGGTCAGTATCTATTAATCCGTATAATTCAGAGGGACAGGATGATTGGCGAAGTTTTAGGTGTACTGAATGGCTGGATAGAGCAGTTCGGGTTGCTGTCTGAGGGTTGGCGGGCCGGTGTGCTGATTTTCCTGCTGGTGCTGGGCACGGCGGCGGTTGCCTATATTGCCAGTCATGTGATTTCTGCGCTGGAGCGCAAATTCGCCAGCACTCATAACCTTTGGGATGATGCTATTCTGCACGCGGTCCGTCGCCCTGTCGTGGCTTTCGTGTGGCTCCAGGGGGTGTATTGGGCTGCCGAAGTGGCTCACCATTTTTCCGAGGCTGAGGTCTTCAAGGCTAACGGAACGTTGCTTCAGATCGGTTTTGTCTGGGTGGTGGTCTGGTTTTTTATTCGGCTGATCAAACAGTTCGAGAATATCCTCACCTCTCCGATCAAGATGCGCAAGCCGATGGATTACACCACGGTCAATGCCATCAGCAAGCTGTCGCGAGCGGTCGTGATTATTACCGCAGCGCTGACCGCCCTGCAAACATTGGGGTTCAGTATTTCCGGGGTGCTGGCCTTTGGTGGTGTGGGTGGTATCGCCGTTGGTTTTGCTGCCAAAGACCTGCTGGCAAACTTCTTTGGCGGCTTCATTATTCACCTGGACCGCCCTTTCAAAGTGGGTGACTGGGTGCGTTCCCCGGATCGCAACATAGAAGGCACGGTAGAGCACATCGGATGGCGACTGACCACCATTCGCACGTTCGACAAGCGCCCGCTTTATGTCCCCAACGCGGCGTTTACCACCATCGCGGTGGAGAACCCGTCCCGGATGACCAATCGCCGGATCTACGAGACCATCGGCATTCGCTATGCCGATGTGCATTCCATGAAAACCATCGTGGACGAAATCCGGGAGATGCTGAAGAATCATGAAGAGATTGATGCCAACGAGACCTTGATTGTTAATTTTCTGGCATTCAATTCATCGTCACTGGATATCATGGTGTACACCTTTACCAAAACCACCCAGTGGGTGCGTTTCCATGAGGTGAAGGAAGATGTGTTACTGAAAATCAGTGACATCATCGAAAACCATGGTGCCGAGGTGGCCTTCCCGACGCGCACGCTGCATCTGCCGGATGGGGTGCGGGTAGACGGGCGTGATTCCTCAAAACGTGAGGACTCAAACGACAAGTCCTCGGACAAGGACGCTGATTCCGGAAAATCCGGAAAAAATATCGATCATGATGGCGGTTACGGTGAAGCCGATTCAGATTCCGGAGACGGGGAATGACAGTAACGAATGACAATGTGCCGGTAGGCATTATCGGTGGTACGGGGCTGACCAGCCTGAGCAATATCCAGATCACCGGAGAAGAGACAGTGACAACTGCGTGGGGTGAGCCCTCTTCCGCGCTGGTGCGGGGGCAACTGGGTGATCAGCCTGTTATCTTTCTGGCGCGTCATGGTAACCCGCACCGGATTCCGCCCCATCAGGTCAATTACCGGGCCAACATTCAGGCGTTGCATGATGCCGGCGCTCGGGTGCTGGTGGGTGTAAACGCGGTTGGTGGCATACATGCCAATATGGGGCCGGCCCACATCGTGATCCCGGATCAACTGATCGACTATACCTGGGGCCGGGCCAGTACTTTCTTCGAAGGCGAGCTGGAGGAAGTTACACACATTGATTTTACCTGGCCCTACGATCAGGAAGCGCGTCAGGTGTTGATTGATGCTGCTCGCGCGGCGTCGCTGTCATTTTCCGGGTTTGGCGTCTACGGCGCGACGCAGGGGCCCAGGCTGGAGACGGCGGCGGAAATCCGCAGGATGGAGCGGGATGGCTGTGACATCGTTGGTATGACCGGCATGCCCGAGGCAGTGCTGGCGGCAGAGCTGGGCTTGCGGTACGTCAGCCTCGGGCTGGTGGTGAACTGGGCTGCGGGTAAAACCGACCACATTATTACCATGGCCGAGATTGAAGAAGCGATTGCCCAGGGCATGTCCGGCGTTCGTCAGATTCTGGAGCGTTCCATGGCAAGTCTGGGGCAGCTTGCGCTTACCCCTCGATCTTCTTGAAGAAAACCAGGACGCCGACGGTGGGGGAGTCGATGAAGTGGATTTCCTCACTGCGCATCCGCCGCGTTTCACGAATCCAGGTCACCAGTTCTACTGGTGCCGGACGAAGTTGGTAAGCGGTACCGGTGCCTTCTGATGCTGAACCACCGGTTTCGCTATCAAGTGTATTGCCCGAGTCCTGATCGGAAAACTCCGCAACCGCTTCGGTCTGAGGCGGTGTTTCAGGCTCTGCCGGCAGAGCCTCGGGATCATCGCTGACGGCCCAGTGGTTAAGCTGCACATTGACGTGCAGGTAGCGCTGGCGGTCGATGGTTATCTGGCCTTCCACCGCTCGCTGGCCAGACTCGGCCAGCCAGTCACCGATTGCGACACGCAGAGGTTCGCCCTCGTAGTCGGGCGGAAAGGCTTCATACCAGCCGGCACTCGCCAATACCCGGTAGTTACCGCTTCGCTCGAGCCGGTTGGCCGCCTCGCCCAGGTGCAGTTGGTTGCGGGGTACCAGGTTGAGTTCGGTTACCCGCTCCCCGGATTCCTGCTCCACCCAAAGGGTTTTGCCGGCCGCTTCGACAGGTTCCACCGACTTGTTCGCCATCTGCTCTTCAATGCCGGCCGGGTCCACCAGACGCTGTAAAATCACCAGCTCTGCCCGGTAGTAGTCGTTCGGGACATTGCCTGAAGCGCCCTGGGCCCACAGGGTTGCCGGTGTGAATGCAACTGAGGCGAACAGCGCGGCACTGGCCAGGGTTTGCCGGGAGCATAAAATGTGAGCTTGCAAGGGCGTTACTCCACCTGAATCCTTTTTTGTCATGATGCCTTTGCCGGGGCCTTGTCGGGCGCCAGTTCGTCGAGCATCGCTGCGATGGCGTCGAGTTTACCATCGGTTGAGTCATCATTCAGCCGGAAGCGAAAGCTGTTGGCGCCTTCGAGCCGGTATCGATCCGGAGCGGATTGCACTTTTTTAACCAGTTCGAGAGGGTCGACCGGTGTCGTTGCCCCGAACTCAAGCCGCACCCATTCCTTGCCGGCATCCACTTTCACGATGCCCAGAGTCTCTGCCTGCAAGCGTAGCTGTGCCTGGCGCATGAGGTTCTTGGCCGGGGGCGGTAATAATCCGAAGCGGTCAATCATCTCAACCTGAAGTTCTTTTAATGCCTCACGATCCTTCACGCTGGCAATACGCTTGTACAGCATCAGGCGGTTGTGGACATCCGGCAGGTAGTCGTCGGGAATCAGGGCCGGAATGCGCAGGTTCATTTCGGTGCCGTGGCTGAGAGGCAGCTCGGCGTTGGGCGTGCGGCCGTCGCGAATCGCTTTTACGGCTTCGTCCAGCAGCTGCATGTAGAGGGTAAAGCCGATGCTTTCGATCTGACCGCTCTGTTCTTCACCCAGCAGCTCGCCAGCGCCCCGGATTTCCAGGTCGTGGGTGGCCAGCATGAAGCCTGCGCCCAGGTCCTGGGATTCGGAAATCGCATCCAGTCGCTTCCTTGCATCGGCGGAAATGGCCTTTGGCGGTGGTGTCAGCAGATAGGCGTACGCCTGGTGATGAGACCTGCCCACGCGACCCCGAAGCTGGTGCAGCTGCGCCAGGCCAAATTTGTCTGCCCGTTCAATAATAATGGTGTTGGCGCTGGGGATGTCGATGCCGGTTTCCACAATAGTGGTGCACACCAGTACGTTGAAACGCTTGTGGTAGAAATCCGACATGATCTGTTCCAGCTGGCGCTCGCGCATCTGGCCGTGTGCCACACCCACCCGCGCCTCCGGAATCAGTTTGCGCAGATCTTCCGCGGTTTTCTCGATGGTGGCGACATCATTGTGCAGGAAATAGACCTGACCGCCCCGCAGGATTTCCCGCAGAATCGCTTCTTTCACCATGGCGTCGTCGCGCTGGCGCACAAAGGTTTTCACCGACAGCCGGCGGGCTGGTGGGGTCGCGATAATGGACAGGTCGCGCAGGTGGCCCATAGCCATGTTCAGGGTTCTGGGAATCGGTGTGGCGGTGAGGGTCAGCATATCCACCTCGGCCCGCAGGGATTTCAGTTTTTCCTTCTGCTGAACGCCAAACCGGTGTTCTTCGTCGATAATCACCAGCCCCAGATTCTTGAAGTTGATATCGCCTTGCAGAAGCTTGTGGGTGCCAATGACGATATCTGCCTTGCCTTCCTCTATGGCAGTGATGGCCTTGCTGGTCTGGCTGCCGCTGCGGAAGCGACTCAGAAGCTCTACAGTTACCGGCGTATCCGAGAACCGGTCACGGAACGACTCGTAATGTTGCTGGGCCAGAAGAGTAGTGGGCACCAGCACGGCCACCTGTTTGCCAGACCAGGTGGCCAGAAAAGCCGCGCGCATGGCGACTTCGGTTTTACCGAAGCCGACATCGCCGCATACCAGCCGGTCCATCGGGCGTTCGCTCGTCATATCCTCGAACACCGATTCGATGGCCACCTGCTGGTCCGGCGTCTCCTCAAACGGGAAGCCGGCAGCAAAGGTCCGATAGGCCTCTTTCGGGTCCTCAAACTGGAAGCCTTTCCGGGCTTCCCGGCGGGCGTAAACATCCAGCAGTTCTGCGGCGGTGTCGCGGATTTTTTCCAGCGCTTTTTGCTTGGCGTTGCTCCAGCGTTCTGTTCCGAGCTTGTGGAGCGGTGCGTGTTCCTCATCGGTGCCGGCGTAACGGGAAATCAGGTGCAGGCTGGACACCGGTACATAGAGTTTGGAGCCGCCGGCGTATTCCAGGGTCAGGAATTCGTC
The DNA here is from genome assembly GCF_016464145.1 of Marinobacter sp. bablab_jr008. NCBI lineage: Bacteria > Pseudomonadati > Pseudomonadota > Gammaproteobacteria > Pseudomonadales > Marinobacteraceae > Marinobacter > Marinobacter sp. bablab_jr008. The sequence goes on along the minus strand of NZ_JACDWW010000054.1, from coordinate 167,784 downwards.
GGATTGGCCGCCGGCGGTGAGTGTCTCCAGCCCCTTGTAGCGCCCCACGCCATGGTCGATATGCACGACCGGTGCGCCAATTCTCAGTTCAGACAGGTCCCGGTAGCCGGCATCGTCGGTTTCGGTTGGTTTCTGGCGCCGGCGACGCTGCAGCACCCGCTCGCCAAACAACGCCGATTCGGTAATCAGTGCCAGATTCTGGCCGGGCAACACCATGCCCTGTTCCAGTGGGGCAATGGTGATGGCCAGAGTGGTGCTCTCGTTTTCGAGGAATTCCGACCAGCTCTGCACGGTTGACAGCTTGAGCTTGTGATCGGCCAGGTTGTCGATCAGCGCCTCCCGGCGCCCGGACGATTCAGCACAGATCAGGATGCGCCCGTGGAACTCCTGAATGAACCGTTTGAGGCGCCCTGCCGGATCAGCGGCGCGCCCGTCCATGGCGACATCCGGGAGAGATTCGGTACCGCAGTTGCTGGCGCCCGCGCCGTCTTCGGGTTGACTGCTGCAGGTAATACGCGGGTAGTGTTTGAGTTGCCCGAACACTTCATCCGGCTGCAGAAACAGCTCGGTGGGGGGCAGAATAGGGCGCAGTCGATCGTGGCGGCGGTCTTCGTAACGGGCCCGCGTTTCCGCATCAAAGGCATTGACGGCATCATTGAGGCCGTTGGCAGTAAACACCAGAGTGTTGCCCGGCAGATAATCAAATAACGTGGCGGTTGCATCGAAAAACAGTGGAAGATAGTACTCAATGCCAGGCGGTGTGATGCCGTGGGTAACATCCTGGTAAACCGGCGCGTCTTTGTCGGCATTGGGGAAATATTCGAACCAGCGATTGCGAAAGCCTGAGCGGGCTTCCTTGTGCCAGGGAAATTCGTTGGCCGGCAGAAGTTCGATGCGTTCGGTTTTATCGATGGATCTCTGGGTTTCCGGGTCAAAGGTCCGGAGGGTTTCGATTTCGTCATCGAACAGATCAATGCGGTAGGGCAGGTTAGAGCCCATGGGGTAAATGTCGAGGATGGCCCCTCGTACCGCATACTCGCCGTGTTCATACACGTTGTCGGTATGATGATAACCGGCTGCCTCCAGTTGCATTCGCCAGCTGTCGATATCCAGGGTCTGGCCCACTTCCAGCAGCAGGGTGTTACCCTGCAGATAGCTTGGGGGGGCAAGCCGGTGCATCAGGGTGCGCGCCGGTACTACCAGAATGCCGTGGCGTGTGCCGGGTAACCGGTGCAGGGAGCGAATCCGCCTCGAGGTAATGTCCTGGTGTGGCGAAAACAGATCGTAGGGCAGTGTTTCCCAGTCCGGAAGCGACAATAGCTCAATGCCATCGGAGGTAATGATGGCGCCGTCTTCATCCGTGGGCAGCCCTAGGAAAAACCGGATGGATTGCTCCAGCTGGATGGCTTCGCTGGTACTTTGAGTGATGACCAGTGTCAGACCTTTGTGGGCGCGGGCGCTCTCGCAGATGGCCAGGGCGTCGGCACAGCCATTCAGTTGCCCCCATTTTCTGTGGTCGGCAGCCTTTTCAGGGGCAGCGGGGGCGATAAGCGGGGCGTGGGCCTGGCCTTTGGTCATGGGGCAAGCGTTCTCCTGAATAAATGCATCATTTGCCGGGGCGGCGCTATTCTATCGCCCGGTTGTGACAGTGTCATGGTCGGGGCAGACAAACGGCTATTTGCCGTATCGCCTTTTAAGTTGGATAATGTGCGCCCCAAATTATTTCCAGTGCTATACGAGGTTCCAACCGTGAGTCACGAACAGATCAACCAGCACCTGTCCAACTGGACTGACCGGGAGTCTACCGCAGAAGCGATGATCCCGTTGATCGGCCGCCTGTACCGTAAAAACAACGTTGTTACGTCCGTATACGGCCGTGCGATCATCAACCAGTCTGTTATCGATATCATCCGCGCCCATCGTTTTGTGCGTCAGGTTGAGGACAGCGAGCTGTCTGTTCACGATACGCTGCCCATTCTCGAGGCGATGGACAAGCTGGAGCTTGGCCGCGCTCACGTGGATATTGGCAAGCTGGCGGTCAAATTCAAGGCAGAGGGCGGTGACCTCACCGAGTTCCTGAAAAAGGAAATCGGCCCGGTGGTTGGCAAGTACGCCGAAGAGGCGGCCAAGGATGCCAAGGAAGAAACGAAGGATGTGGTGCTTTACGGCTTTGGCCGGATCGGCCGGCTGCTGGCGCGGATCCTGGTTGAAAAGGCCGGTGGCGGCAACAACCTGCGCCTGCGTGCGATCGTTGTCCGCCAGGGTGGTGCTGACAACGATCTGGAAAAGCGTGCCAGCCTGCTGCGTCGTGACTCCGTGCATGGTCCTTTCGATGGCACCATCACGGTCGATGCCGAGAACTCTGCGCTGATCGCCAACGGCAACTTTATCAAGGTGATCTACTCCGATGGTCCGGACAAGGTGGACTACACCGAGTACGGCATCAACAACGCCATCGTGGTCGACAATACCGGTAAGTGGCGCGATGAAGCGGGCCTGGGCCTGCATCTGAAGTCCAAGGGTGTCAGTCGAGTGATTCTGACTGCGCCGGGCAAGGGCGACATCAAGAACATCGTTTATGGCATCAACAACGACTGGATCACCGACGAAGACAAGATCCTGTCTGCTGCTTCCTGTACCACCAACGCCATCACTCCGGTACTGAAGGCCATCAATGACGAGTACGGTATTGAGGATGGTCACGTTGAAACCGTTCACTCCTACACCAACGACCAGAACCTGATCGACAACTACCACAAGGGCAGTCGTCGTGGCCGCAGCGCCCCGTTGAACATGGTTATTACCGAAACCGGCGCGGCCAAAGCCGTTGCCAAAGCACTGCCGGAGCTGAAAGGCAAGCTGAGCGGTAATGCTATCCGGGTGCCGACACCGAACGTGTCCATGGCGATCCTGAATCTGAACCTGAAAAGCGATGTGGATGCCGAGCAGGTAAACGAATATCTGCGCGATATGGCGCTTCACTCCGAGCTGCAGAAGCAGATCGACTTTGTGAACTCTCCGGAAGTGGTTTCCACCGATTTCGTGGGCTCCCGTCATGCCGGTATCGTCGATGCCCAGGCTACCATCGCCAATGGCAAGCGTTTGATCCTGTACGTGTGGTACGACAACGAATTCGGCTACAGCGCCCAGGTTGTGCGTTGTGTGAACCAGATGGCCGGCGTAACCTATCCGATCTTCCCGAAGCGCGCCCGCGACTAAAGTCGTAGGCCGGTCTCGGCAGTTGATTGGCAGAAAGCCCCGGTAGCGCCAGCTGCCGGGGTTTTTTGTTACTTTGGCCGTACAAAACCATTTTTGTTACCGGTGGAAATAGGTTTCCTTAATCTCTATAATTGGCGCGATTTTGGGTATGTCTGGCACCCCGTTTCTCATCTTTTCCTGCGTCAAATGGCAAACAGCAGCAACTGCTATGGCATTTGAACCTCAAGGTGCAGCCGTTCGGCGCAATCCGGACAGGAAACCAGGGCCGCAGGGGCCGGGCGTTACAAATCCACAGAATAGTTTCTGATGATTGGATGAGGCTAATGATCAAGATCAAAAAAGGCCTGGATCTTCCCATCAGCGGCGCTCCCGAACAGACCATTACTGACGGCAAGCCGGTTCGCCACGTGGCGCTCATCGGTTTTGACTATCACGGCATGAAGCCGACGATGGCTGTGAAAGAGGGAGACCGTGTCAAGCGCGGTACGCTGCTGTTCACGGACAAGAAGACCGAAGGCGTTCGTTATACTTCCCCCGCTGCAGGCGTGGTGAAAGAAATCAATCGCGGTGAGCGTCGCGTTTTCCAGTCTGTCGTGATCGAAATTGATGGCGACGATGCGGAAACCTATGCCCGCTACAGCGATTCCGACCTCGCCGGCCTGGAACGCCAGCAGGTGGTTGATAACCTGGTAGAGTCTGGCCTGTGGACAGCTTTCCGTACGCGCCCCTACAGCAAGGTTCCTGAAATCGATTCTGCGCCGAATTCGATTTTTGTATCCGTTATGGACACCAATCCGCTGGCGGCAGATCCCACCGTTATCATTGGCGAAAATAGCAAGGCTTTTGAAAAGGGCCTGACTATTATCTCTCGCCTCACCAACGGCAAAGTGTTTGTGACTGGCAAGCCCGGCTCTAACGTTGCCGTGCCCAAGGCTGACAATATTGAAGTGCATCAGTTTGATGGCGTGCATCCGGCAGGCAATGTCGGTACCCATATCCATCACCTGGATCCGGTGTCGGCCAGCAAGACTGTCTGGTCTATCAACTACCAGGATGTGATCGATATCGCCAAGCTGTTCGAAACCGGTGAAGTGCCGGTCGAGCGCATTGTCGCTATTGGTGGCCCCAAGGCCGTGAAGCCGCGCCTGGTCCGTACCCGTCTGGGTGCCAGCCTGCCGGAACTTCTGGACGGGGAAGTTGCCACAGACTGTGAAGTCCGTGCCATCTCCGGTTCCGTGTTCGGTGGCCGTCGTGGTGATGGCCCCTGTGCCTACCTGGGACGGTTCGCCAACCAGATTACTGTTCTGGAAGAGCAGAGCAAACGCGAGTTCATGGGCTGGTTGTCGCCGGGTCCCAACAAGTTCTCCGTGCTGAACATCTATTTGTCCAAGCTCAATCCGGGCAAGCTGTTCAACTTCACGACCACGACCAATGGAAGTGAGCGTGCGATGGTGCCGGTGGGTGCCTATGAGCAGGTGATGCCTCTGGATATTCTGCCAACGCAGCTGCTGCGCTCGCTGATTGTGGGCGACACTGAAATGGCACAGAAACTGGGTGCCCTGGAGCTGGACGAAGAAGATCTGGCGCTGTGCACCTTCGTGTGCCCCGGCAAATATGAATACGGTCCGATTCTCCGCGAGAACCTGACCCGAATCGAGATCGAGGGCTAATACGATGGCAATCCGACAGTTTCTCGATGGAATCGAGCATCACTTTGAAAAAGGCGGCAAGTACGAGCGCTGGTACGCCCTGTACGAAGCCGTTGATACAATTTTCTACTCGCCTGCGAGCGTAACCAAGACCACCTCCCATGTGCGTGATGGCGTAGACCTCAAGCGCATCATGATCACTGTGTGGCTGTGTACCTTCCCGGCCATGTTCTTCGGTATGTGGAACATCGGTTTCCAGGCCAACAGCTTCCTGGCAGAAAATGCCGGCGCCCAGATTGCCGACGGCGGCCTGCGTGAAGCCTTCATTACCGCCCTGGCGGTAACCGGAGCCGGAGCCGGCCTTTGGGATAACTTCGTATATGGCCTGGCGTACTTTGTGCCCATCTACGCGGTTACCTTTATTGTGGGTGGCTTCTGGGAAGTCCTGTTCGCCACCGTGCGTAAGCACGAAGTGAACGAAGGCTTCTTTGTGACCTCCGTACTGTTCGCACTGATCTGCCCGCCCACCATCCCGCTGTGGCAGGTGGCCCTGGGTATCACCTTCGGTGTGGTGATCGGTAAGGAAGTGTTCGGCGGTACCGGCAAAAACTTCCTGAACCCGGCCCTGACCGGTCGTGCCTTCCTGTACTTCGCCTATCCGGCGCAGATTTCCGGCGACACCGTCTGGACTGCGGTTGACGGCTTCAGTGGCGCCACGGCGCTGAGCTGGGCCGCCAGTGGTGGTCTGGAAGCTCTGGAAGCTCAAATTGGCTGGATGAGCGCCTTCATGGGCACCATTCAGGGCTCGATGGGTGAGACCTCGACACTGGCCATTCTGATTGGTGGCCTGATCCTGTTGGGGATGAAGATTGCCTCCTATCGCATCGTCGGAGGTGTGTTGATCGGTATGATCGGCATGTCGCTGCTGCTAAACATCATAGGTTCCGAGACCAATCCGATGTTCGCGGTTCCGGCGCATTGGCATCTGGTCATGGGCGGGTTTGCCTTTGGCATGATGTTCATGGCGACGGATCCGGTGTCCGCCGCGATGACTGACACGGGTCGCTGGTGTTTCGGTATTCTGGTAGGCGTGATGACTGTGCTGATCCGCGTGATCAATCCGGCGTTCCCGGAAGGCATCATGCTTGCCATCCTGTTCGCAAACCTGTTCGCGCCATTGATGGACCATTACGTGGTTCAGGCCAACATCAAACGGAGGCTTGCTCGTGGCTAAAGCTAAAGAAACCGTCTCCCGCACGCTGATCGTTGCGCTGGTGCTGAGTATCGTGTTCTCTGTCGTGGTATCCACCGCGGCGGTCATGCTCAGACCTGCCCAGGTCAAGAATCAGCATCTTGATATGACAACGAACATTCTCTCTGCCGCAGGTATGCTGGATCAAGGCGATACTGCAGAGCAGATTTTGCAGAAATTCGAGAGTTTCGATGTTCGCCTGGTGGATTTGGATACTGGTAAATTTGTAAAGCCTTCCGCCGTTGGTGTTGCTGAGCCCATGAAATATGATATGTACAAGGCTGCCTCGGACCCTCAGTTGTCTACGGATATTCCTTCCTCGGAAGACAAGGCTGGCATCAAGCGCCGGCCGAATGTTGCCAGGGTGTATACGCTGAGCGAGAACGGAGAGCTAGTGCGTGTGGTACTGCCAATTCATGGTTATGGCCTCTGGTCTACATTGTATGGCTTCATTTCGCTGGAAGGTGATTTGAACACCATTGAAGGGCTTGGCTTTTACTCCCACGCCGAAACTCCGGGCCTCGGTGGGGAGGTAGACAATCCACGCTGGAAGTCGCAGTGGGTGGGGAAGAAAGTTTATGATGGTGATCGCACTGAACCGCAGATCAAACTGGTTAAAGGTGGCGTAAACGTTGATGCAAAAAAAAGGCAGCATAAAGTGGATGCTCTGTCCGGGGCAACGTTGACCAGTCGCGGCGTTGAGCAACTGGTTAACTACTGGATGGGCGACCGCGGATACGCGCCGTTCCTGCAAAAACTTCGTGAAGGGGAGGTCTGATCATGGCAGATGCATCAGCCAAACAGGTTCTCTTCGAACCGATCTTCAGCAATAACCCGATTGCCCTGCAGATCCTGGGCATCTGTTCAGCGCTGGCGGTTACCACCAGCATGAACGTTACACTTGTTATGTGCGCGGCGGTTATTGCCGTTACCGCATTTTCCAACCTGGCCGTGTCCCTGGTACGCACCCAGATTCCGGGCAGTATCCGGATCATCGTGCAGATGACCATTATCGCCTCCCTGGTAATCGTGGTTGACCAGGTGCTCAAGGCCTATGCCTACGAGATTTCCAAGCAGCTCTCAGTGTTCGTTGGTCTGATTATCACCAACTGCATCGTTATGGGCCGCGCGGAAGGCTTTGCCATGAAGAACGGCCCCTGGCTGAGCTTCCTGGACGGCGTTGGTAACGGTCTGGGCTACTCGGTACTCCTGATCTTCGTTGCCTTCTTCCGTGAATTGCTGGGCGCCGGCTCACTGTTCGGTGTCTCCCTGATGCCGGTGGTGAACGAAGGTGGCTGGTACATTCCTAACGGCTTGTTGCTGCTGCCGCCGAGTGCGTTCTTTATTATCGGCCTGGCGATCTGGGGTCTGCGGACCTGGAAGCCGGAGCAGGTTGAAGAGCCGGACTATAAAATGTCTCGCCATGTCGCCAAGGAGGCCTTCTGATGGAGCATTATATCAGCTTGATTCTGAAGGCTGTTTTTGTTGAAAACATGGCGCTGGCCTTCTTCCTGGGGATGTGTACCTTCCTGGCCATCTCCAAGAAGATCGAGGCCGCAACCGGTCTTGGCATTGCCGTGGTGGTCGTGCTGACGGTCACCGTTCCGGTGAACAACCTTCTGTACAACAGCGTTCTGCGCGAAGGCGCCCTGGATTGGGCTGGCCTGCCGAACGTAGACCTGAGCTTTCTCGGATTGCTGACGTATATCGGGGTAATCGCCGCGATCGTACAGATCATGGAAATGGTGCTGGATAAATACATTCCGGCCCTGTACGCGGCGCTGGGTGTGTTCCTGCCGCTGATTACGGTTAACTGCGCCATCCTTGGGGCGTCACTGTTCATGGTTGAGCGTGACTACACCTTTGGCGAGAGTTTGGTGTATGGCTTCGGCGCTGGCGTTGGCTGGGCTCTTGCCATCATTGCTCTGGCGGGTATCCGTGAAAAGCTCAAGTACAGCGATGTTCCGAACGGACTGCGTGGCCTTGGCATCACCTTCATTACCGTTGGTCTGATGTCACTGGGTTTCATGTCGTTCTCAGGCATCTCCCTGTAATTCACCCGGTGATTCGGTTTAACGAAAAGGCGAGACCATGAATACAGAAATTATTCTCGGCGTGGTCATGTTCACCGTTATCGTTCTGGCGCTGGTTGCGGTTATCCTCGCAGCCCGCTCCAAGCTGGTAAGCACCGGTGACGTGACCATTGAGATCAACGACGACCCCGAGCACACGCTCAAGACCGCCGCGGGCGGTAAGCTGCTGGGTACTCTGGCCAACAGCGGCATCTACCTGTCCTCTGCCTGTGGCGGTGGCGGTACCTGTGCCCAGTGCAAGTGCAAGGTTCTGGACGGCGGTGGCGCCATGCTGCCCACGGAAAAGACCCACTTCACCAACCGCGAAGAAAAAGAAGGCTGGCGTCTGTCCTGCCAGGTTCCTGTGAAGCAGGACATGAAGATCGAAGTGCCTGAAGAGTTCTTCGGTGTGAAGAAGTGGGAATGTGAGGTTATCTCCAACCACAACGTAGCTACTTTCATCAAGGAACTGGTACTGAAGTTGCCTGAAGGCGAGGAAGTAGACTTCCGCGCCGGCGGTTACGTGCAGCTGGAATGCCCTCCGTACGAAATCAACTTCAAGGATTTCGACATCGAGGAAGAGTTCCACGAGGACTGGGACAAGCACGATATCTGGCGCTACAAGGGCGTGAACAAGGAAGAAACCATCCGGGCCTATTCCATGGCGAACTACCCGGAAGAAAAAGGTCTTCTCAAGTTCAACATCCGTATCGCTACGCCGCCTCCTGGAACTGATCATCCGCCAGGTATCATGTCCACTTACGTGTTCAACCTGAAGCCGGGTGACAAGGTCACCGTCATGGGACCGTTTGGTGAGTTCTTCGCCAAGGATACCGATGCGGAAATGGTGTTTATCGGTGGTGGTGCCGGTATGGCGCCCATGCGCTCCCACATCTTCGACCAGCTCAAGCGCCTGAACTCCAAGCGCAAGATCAGCTTCTGGTACGGTGCGCGTAGCGTACGCGAAATGTTCTACGTGGAAGACTTCGACGGTCTGGCTGCAGAGAACGACAACTTCGAGTGGCACGTGGCGCTTTCAGACCCCCTGCCAACCGATGACTGGAACGGCCCTACGGGCTTTATCCACAACGTGTTGTACGAAAACTATCTGAAGGACCATCCGGCTCCGGAAGACTGTGAGTTCTACATGTGTGGACCCCCAATCATGAACGCGTCTGTGATCAAGATGTTGAAAGATCTTGGTGTAGAAGACGAGAACATCATGCTGGATGACTTCGGAGGTTAATCAGACCGCATGACATCCCGCATGTTTCGACCCGCCAGGGTAGCCGTGGTCAGCGTCTTTATGGCGCTGGCTCTGGCCACCCTGGCGGGTTGTTCGTTTCAGGAAGAAGAAAAAGTCTGGGAGATCTCTGGCGGGATTTTCGGGACGACCTATCACATTAACGTCGTATTGCCAGAAGATGAGCAACGGCTTCAGACTCTGGCCAAGGGCATTGAGAGCACGCTGGATCAGGTGGACAATGCCATGTCGACCTGGAAGCCGGATTCCGAGCTGTCTCAACTGAACAGTCTGCGGGACCAGTCGGAGTGGATTGAGCTTTCGCCGGCATTGTTCGAGGTTATCCGGCGGTCAGTCGAGATTGCTGAACTGACGGGTGGGGCGTTCGACGTGACCATTGGCCCGGTAGTGAATCTCTGGGGGTTTGGGCCCAAGGCGCGGCCTGAACAGATACCCTCCGACGATGAACTGAACACCGTACTTGGTGGCACCGGTTGGGAGCACCTGGAGTTCGATGAATTGGCCAGTGCCATTCGCAGCGAGAAGCCCCAGTACATTGATTTGTCAGGTATTGCCAAGGGCTATGGCGTGGATGCGGTGGCCCGTTACCTCGACAGTGAAGGTGTTGGCGCTTACCTTGTGGAAGTGGGCGGCGAAGTGCGTACCAATGGACGCAAGCCGGACGGTACCGCCTGGCGTCTGGCTATTGAGCAACCGATAGAGCAGGGCCGGGCAGTAAATAGTGTGGTGGCGCTGGATGCTCAGGCCATGGCGACGTCCGGCGATTATCGTAACTATTACGAATCGAACGGCCAGCGGTACTCCCATACAATAGACCCTGAGACGGGAAAGCCGATTGGTCATCGACTGGCATCGGTTACGGTTATTGCAGAAGACTGTATGACGGCAGATGCCTTGGCAACCGGCTTTAATGTGATGGGTTTTGACAAGGCCATGGGCCTGGCAACCCGTGAAAACATTCCCGCTTTTTTTATTGTGAGGGGAGACAACGGCTTTGAAACCCACCAAACACCGGCGTTCTCGTCTTACCTTGTCCAGTAAAGGAGGGCAGTAATGGGTACCTTTCTTTTGGTGTTGTTTATTGTGGTGCTGCTGATTGCCGGTATGTCGATCGGTGTGATTTTCGGTCGAAAGCCGATCAGCGGAACCTGCGGTGGTATTGGCGCTCTGGGAATCAGTACTTCCTGTGAGATTTGCGGGGGCAATACCCAGAAATGCGAAGAGAGCCGGAGCGGCTCGGATGAGCCAGTAAAAGCGGAAGACCTGGCATACGATGCCACCAAGGCCGACAAATAACCGCTCCAGGCCAACAATACATTAATAACTATAGCTACGCTTTCAGAGTGTAGATAAGGAGTCAGTGCGCGCATGGCAGAGCATCATTACGACGTGGTGGTTATTGGCGCCGGTCCTTCGGGAGAAGGGGCGGCAATGAATGCGGCGAAGCACAACAGGCGCGTCGCCATCATTGAAGACAAGCCTACGGTTGGCGGTAACTGCACCCACTGGGGCACCATTCCGTCCAAGGCACTGCGTCACTCGGTCAAGCAGATCATCACCTTCAACACCAACCAGATGTTCCGGGACATTGGTGAACCGCGCTGGTTCTCTTTTCCGCGGGTATTGCAGAACGCCCAGAAGGTGATTGGCAAACAGGTGAAGCTGCGCACTCAGTTCTATTCCCGTAACCGGGTAGACCTTATCAACGGCCGTGCCGCATTTGTCGATAAGCACCGGTTGGAAATCCGTGGCAACAAGTCTGTGGAAACCATCCATTTCAAACAGGCCATCATTGCCACCGGTTCCCGCCCGTACCTGCCGCCCGATGTCGACTTCCGTCATCATCGGATCTACAACTCAGACTCCATTCTGAATCTGTCCCACACCCCGCGTACCCTGATTATCTACGGTGCCGGTGTCATTGGGTCGGAATACGCCTCTATCTTTGCTGGACTGGGTGTGAAGGTAGACCTGATCAACCCGGGCAGTCGCTTGCTGTCGTTCCTGGATGATGAAATTTCCGATGCCCTGAGTTACCACCTGCGTAACAACGGTGTATTGGTTCGCCACAATGAGCAGTATGAATCCGTGAAAGGTGACGATCACGGCGTTGTACTGTCACTGCAATCCGGCAAGAAGATTCGGGCCGATGCCTTCCTGTGGTGTAATGGCCGTAGCGGCAATACCGAGAATCTGGGGCTTGAGAACGTGGGCCTGACACCGAACAGCCGGGGCCAGCTGGCGGTAGACGAGCATTACCGCACGGAAGTCGAGCATATCTATGCTGCCGGCGATGTGATTGGCTGGCCAAGCCTGGCCAGTGCCGCCTACGACCAGGGGCGGGCGGCCTCGTCTGACATTACCCAGGACGAGTATTTCCGCTTTGTGGACGACGTGCCTACCGGCATTTATACCATTCCGGAAATCAGCTCTGTTGGTAAAACCGAGCGCGAACTGACCGAAGCCAAAGTGCCATACGATGTCGGCCAGGCGTTCTTCAAGGATCTGGCGAGGGCGCAGATTACCGGCGAAGCCGTGGGCATGCTGAAGATTCTGTTCCACCGGGAGACCCGGGAAATTCTGGGGATACACTGCTTTGGTGACCAGGCCGCCGAGATTGTTCACATCGGCCAGGCCATCATGAACCAGGAAGGGGAAGCCAATTCCCTGAACTACTTTATCAACACCACCTTCAACTACCCGACCATGGCGGAAGCCTATCGGGTAGCTGCCCTGAACGGCCTGAACCGAATCTTCTGATCAGACCGTTGCCCACCAGAGCCCTGCTTCAGGCGGGCTCTGGTGAGATTTCCCGTATCGGCAGGTTCAACACCGCCTTGGCCCGGTTGTCGAAAAACATACGGGTGCTGGTGGGGTAATCGGTGATAATACTGTCGACCCCCATCTCTTCCAGAAGCAGCATGTCGTGGATACGGTTAACCGTCCAGGTAGAGACATGCATATTCCGCCGATGTGCCGTCTCGACCATGCCTTTGGTCAGTATTTTCCAGTTCACACAGAAATATTCGCAGCCCAGCCGGGTGGCCAGGTTCAGTGGCTTGGGAAACTTGCGCTCGGCTACCAGGCCGATGCGTATGTTTTTGTCGCGCCGCCGGATTTCTCGCAGAAACCAGGGATCGGAAGAGGTGATGGCGGCCGTCTGGTACAAATCCCGGCGCTGGATGATCTCGGTCAGGCGATTGCACAGGATGTTCAGCCTGTGCCGTGTATCCTTTTTCACTTCCAGTTGAAGGTGCTCAATGTCATCAAACTGATTGAGCAGATTCTCCAGCGAGGGAATGCCGGTTTTCCGGGACCATGAGCTGGTATTGCGGCGCGCATCCATCTCGGCCAGTTCGGCGGCGGTATACTTGCCGACACTGCCTTTCTGGCCGGTGGTGCGGTCCACGGTCAGATCGTGCACCAGCACAGGAATGCCGTCTTTAGACAGCACCAGATCCAGCTCAAAATGCCGGATACCATGCCGGTGGGCATGGATGAAGCCAGGCATGGTGTTTTCTGGAGCCTCTCCTTTGGCTCCACGGTGACCATAAACGATCATTCTGCTGTAGTTTCCCTGAGGCGTTGGTAGATGGCCTGGCGTTTCTTCCAGGTCTCGTGGCACAGGCGAATATCTTCCAGGTAGGCCGGTAATTCGTTCATCAGAAGCGCCTGAGGGCCGTCTACCAGAGCTTTCTCCGGTTTCGGGTGGAAGTCCACCAGCACCATGTTTGCACCGGCAACGACGCCCTGTGCGGTTGCGTGCATCACATCAAGAATACCATCCGGTGACTGGTCCCGGCTGCCCACGGAGTGGGACGGATCCACACACACCGGCATGCGGGTCAGGCGTTTGACCGCAGGCACATGGGCAAAGTCCACCATATTGCGGTGGGGCAGGCCGGCCTCGGTTTTCATACCGCGTAAACAGAAAATGACGTTGGCGTTGCCCTCGCTGGCCAGATACTCGGCTGCATTCAGGGATTCGTTCAGGGTGATACCGAAACCACGCTTGAGGAGCACCGGATAGGTGCTCTGCCGGCCAATGGCCTTGAGCAGTTCGAAGTTCTGGGTGTTTCGGGTGCCTACCTGCAACATCACGCCGGTTGGCCGCCCGAGTTTTTCCAGGCAGGTGTCAATTTCCTCGATATGGCTTTCATGGGTGATTTCCATGGCAATCACCTTGATGCCATGCTTGCCTGCTTTCTCGAACACCCAGGGTAGACAGCCCTTGCCGTGGCCCTGGAAGGAGTAAGGGTTGGTGCGCGGCTTGTAGGCCCCCATTCGGGTACATACCTCTCCGTTGTCTTCCAGCGCCTGCAGCATCATTTCCACATGCTCAGGCACATCCACCGCGCAAAGGCCGGCGAAAATGTTCAGGTTGTTCTGGCTGAACTCCACGCCGTTATAGGTGAACCCGCTCTGGCGTTTGTCATCCTTGTGGCGGCCAAGAATGCGGTAATCCTCGGAGATCCGGATGGCACGCTCCACCGCCGGCAGGGCTTCAATTTCTGCCTTTTCCAGGGATTTGGTGTCGCCAAGCAGGTAGATTTCGGTCAGTCGCTGGCTGGCACCCTGAATTTCGTGTACCCGGATACTGACGCCCGGAAGGTTTTCCAGGTATTCCATGGTCTGGCGATAGGCTTCACTATCGAGCGCGGTGTTGGGGTGAAGAATGGCTAACATGGAATCTCCTTGAATCAGGATGCGGATTCTTCCGCCCGGTGACGGGCCTGCATGAACTCGCGATGATTAAGATGCAGCAGGTCTGCCATTCGGCGAATAAGGTGTTCCTCGTATTTGTCGATACGGCCGTCGGCAAAGGCTACCCGCCAGATGCTCTCCAACAGGGACTGCTTCTGTTGCTGATCCAGATGATCGTTAATCTGCCCGGTAAACTGATACAACGACGTGGCGTCCTCGGCGTGGGCCAGGGCATCGTTCAGGATTTCCTCAGCCTCTTCCCGGGTAATCTGATGAGCCTTAACCGCGCAGTCCACAATGGTCTTAAGTTCTCGCTCATCTTCCTGGTTATCCACCCGTGACAGCTGCACCATCAAGGCAGTGGCCGCCACGGCCAGCTGGTGTGCATCCGGCTTGACCGGTTCCGACTCGGCAACGGAAAACAGTTTCTTCAGGCGTTCGATCATGGTCAGTTACTTTGTTTCAACAAATGTCAGGCCGCCTGCGCGAGCTGGCGAACCCGGTGCTCCAGTTCGATCTGGTCTGCCGCAAAACGGCGAATGCCATCAGCCAGCTTCTCGGTGGCCATGGCGTCTTCGTTGGATTCCCAGCGGAACTGCTTCTCGTTAATCTGCCCCGGCTTGTCGGGCGAGGAAGCCGTCTCCGGGTTGAGTTTCCTGGCCAGAGTGCCCTGATCATCCTTGAGCTCCTGCAGCAGTGCCGGACTGATGGTGAGCCGGTCGCAGCCGGCCAGCATCTCGATTTCGCCGGTGTTGCGGAAGCTGGCACCCATTACCACCGTATTAAAGCCATTGGCCTTGTAGTAATTGTAGATGCGTGAAACCGAAAGTACGCCAGGATCTTCCTCGGCCGGATAGCTGTCGCGCCCGGAGCTGGCCAGGTGCCAGTCGAGGATACGGCCCACGAACGGTGAAATCAGATGGGCGCCGGCCTGGGCACACGCCACTGCTTGCACAAAAGAGAAAAGCAGCGTCAGGTTGCAGCGGATGCCTTCCTTCTCAAGCTGCTCTGCTGCACGGATACCCTCCCAGGTGGAGGCAATCTTGATCAGAACACGGTTAGTGTCCACGCCCTGGCGGTCGTAAAAGTCCACCAGGCGGCGGGCACGCTCCAGAGTGGCGGAGGTGTCGAAGGACAACCGGGCATCTACCTCGGTGGAGACCACGCCCGGAATCAGCCCGAGAATTTCCTTGCCAGCCAGCACTGCCAACATGTCGGTTGCGACCGTAAGTTGTTCGGCATCCGAGCCACCGTGCTTGGCCGCATAGGCCACGGCCTTTTCCAGCATGGGGCGATACGCCTCTGAGGCCGCGGCCTTCAGCAGCAGGGAAGGGTTGGTGGTGGCGTCTTCCGGGCGCCACTGCCGGATAGCATCAATATCGCCGGTGTCGGCCACAACCGTGGTCATGGTTTTAAGCTGTTCGAGTTTGCTGTTCATTCGTCCTGTCATCCCGATGGTTCGGTGTTATCCGGGCATTCATCCACAATGCCCTTTTAACTCCTACAATAACGGCAGCTTACGACAGTAACAAGACAACAAAAGGTATGGTGGCGATCAGGTTTCCAAACTGGGTTCCGGTTCTCTGACTTTCGCCAGCGCCTGTTCGACCACTTCCAGCCCCGAGCCGGGTTTGTTGGCATTCTCACTCAGATGACGGCGGAACTGCCGTCCTCCCGGCTGCCCGAGGAACAGGCCCATGATATGGCGGGTAATGTGGGTGAGGTACACGCCGCGGTCCAGTTCCTGCTGAATGAACGGGAACATGGCGCGGAGCGCCTCATGGCGACTGGTAACGGCCGGTGGCTCGCCGAAAAGCGCAGCGTCTACCTCGGCCAGCAGCCAGGGATTGTGGTAGGCCTCTCGCCCCAGCATCACGCCATCGGTGTGGGTGAGGTGCTCGTGGCACTCCCCGAAGGTTTTGATGCCACCGTTGATGATGATTTCCAGGTGCGGATAGGCCTGTTTCAGACGATACACCCAGTCGTATTTGAGCGGTGGAATATCCCGGTTCTCCTTTGGGCTCAAGCCTTCAAGAACGGCGATGCGGGCATGCACAATGAACGTTTTGCAGCCGGCTGCTGCCACGGTTTCAATAAACTCGCACAGCTCGTCCCAGGATTCCCGGCCGTTAATGCCGATGCGGTGCTTTACCGTAACCGGAAGGTCGGTGGCCTCAATCATTGCGGCCACGCCCTCTGCTACCTTGTCTGGATGGCCCATCAGACAGGCGCCGATCATGTTGTTCTGCACCCGGTCGCTGGGACAACCTACGTTCAGGTTAACCTCGCTGAACCCGAACTGTTGCGCCAGCCGCGCGCAATGGGCCAACTCGTTAGCGTCGCTGCCGCCGAGCTGAAGCGCCAGCGGATACTCTGAAACATCGTGGCGCAGAAAGCGCTCGGTATCGCCATGGATGAGCGCACCTGTGGTGACCATTTCTGTATAAAGCAGCGCCCGCTTGCTGAGGATGCGGGCCAGGTAACGAAAGTGCGGGGTGGTCCAGTCCATCATGGGAGCGACGCAGAAGCGACGGGACAGGGCCTTGGTGGTGGCTTGTTCAGAAGTCATCGTATTCCGGATACAGAAAAATTCGGAGTGGAGTCTAACACGAAATATGATCAGCCCTGCCTCCGTAGTATCCTAAATCCGGCTCTCTATACCTGCATGGAGTAATCCAATTTATCGGAACGACTGGATGATACTGCCACCGCCAAGATCCCCAGCCAGCTTCTTTCGGGCCCTCTGGTTCTGTTTGGTTGCTGTGGTGGCTGGTGCCCTGACACTCTCTCAGGCAAATGCCACGCCATGGACGTTCTCGCTCCAGCAAGGTCGGATGGACCTGGCGCTGCCTGACTATGAAATCGCCGGCTGGAAAGCGACGGGCATTCACGCAGATATCGTCAATTCCGTTGAAGCAAGTAACAAGCAGGTCGGCGTTACCTTCCGCCCGGGGTCCCGGCTGACAATAGCCCGCATTGCCCGGCAATCCGGAAGCACCCCCGCAGAGTTAATTGATGTTCAGCTGGATCTCGCGGATACCGAGGTAACCGTTGATCTCGGCGCCCCGGGTGCTATGCCGGAACGCACCCGCATCTCCGGAAATGTGCGCATCGACGTAGCGGAAGTCCGCCACCCGAGCCTGAAGCCCCAACGCCGGTGGTTTGAGGGAGAGGTGAGCGGAACGCTGGCAGATCTGGAGCTGGCGGGAAAACTGAATGCCAGCTCCGGCCTGATAGCCAATCTCGTCTTGCGTAACCGGTCGGCGAGCGACTTCACTGCCGACATCCGCACGACCATGGCTGCGCAGAACGCAGGAGAGGCGCTTGCGGCCACCCTCTTGAACTGGCCGGAATTGCTTTCCCTGGACAGCGGTGAACTAACACTTCAGGCAAATCTCTGGGTGGAGCCAAATGAACCGCTGGCGGTGGATGCCCGGCTAGACCTCTCTGATGTTTCCGGGGTAATGGACCGTACGGCGCTCACCAACCTGAGTGGGCGCCTGTTGTTTGCCCTGGAAGCGGACACATTAACCGCCGCCCTGCGAGACATCCGGATAGGCGAAGTCGATTCCGGAATCGGCATTGGGCCGATTCAGCTCCTGGCGGATTACGAAGCGAACCTGGCTGCGCCGCTCAGGGGGCAGCTTGCCGTTCAGCAGGCGACAGCCGAGTTTCTGGGTGGCCGGCTTCGCGTAGCGCCGCGCACTGTCGATCTCTCGAATCGTCCCTGGCAGGTTCCCATTGATGTCTACGATCTTTCGCTGGAGCGACTGCTGCAGGCGTATCCGGCAGAGGGCTTCTCAGGCACCGGCACCTTGACAGGCCGCATCCCGGTAGCGGTGACCGACGCTGGTGTGCGAGTAGACGAGGGCGCACTAAGGGCGGTATCGCCCGGTGGCAAACTCATCATGCCGGCCGAGCGACTGCAGGCCATGTTGGGCAGCAGCGATGCCATGGATCTGGTGGTGCAAGCTTTGCAAAACTTTCACTATTCGGTGCTGGAGAGCACGATAGACTGCGATGAAGAGGGCAAGCTGGCACTCGGCCTGAGGCTGGAAGGTGAGAATCCGGATCTTCGTGGTGGGCAGCCGGTTGTGCTCAACATCAATCTCGAAGAGGATATCCCCGCCCTGTTAACCAGCCTTCAGCTGAGTGGCAGAGTGAACGAAGCCGTGACCGAAAGGGTTCGGGAGCGGTTACAACAATCCGGGCAGGAGGCAGTGCCATGACAAACCTATGGCGTTGGTGCCGGCCACTGGCGGCCAGAACATTCCTGGTTTTAATGTTGCCGCTGGCGCTATTCGCGTGCACACCCACTGTGCAGATGGCGGCACCAAAAGAACCGATTACCGTCAACCTGAACGTAAAGATTCAGCATGAAATCTACGTGAAGGTGGACAAAGAAGTGGACGAGCTGTTCAGCGAACAGGGGCTGTTCTGAGCGACACCGGACAATGCCAACGGCTGATCAAGGGGTTGAATATGAAACGACTGATACAACTGGGCGCCTTTGTATTGGCACTCGCCATAGCAATACCGGCGCTGGCCATGGGGCTGGAAGAAGCGAAACAGAAACTGGACACGGCTAAACAGCAGGGCCTGGTGGGGGAAACACCAACCGGCTACCTGGATGTAGTGCGCGCAGAGGGCGATGCCCAGGCCGTGGTGAAAGCCATTAACCAGGCTCGCCGGGACGAATACACCCGTATCGCCGAAAAACACGACATTCCGGTGACACAGGTTGAAACCGTGGCCGGTCAGAAAGCCATTGAAAAAACGCCCTCAGGCCAGTTTGTGTTGATCAACGGCAAATGGGTGAAGAAGTAAGTCTCAATCGGCCGCTGGGGCCTGCTGCCGAATGGGAGCGGAACCCGTGCTGGCCGACCAGAGCGGATAGGGAATACCTGCCAGCCGGTTCATCACAAAGGCATGGGCCAACAGCAACGCCACCCCCGCCATGAGCACTGGCAACTGCGCCGGGTTGGGCATCAGGCCCAGGGAAACGATCAGTGCCGTGGCACCGGCCGGAGGGTGAGCCACCCGAAACACCACCATCAGGCAGCTGGTAAGCCCCAGCGACAACGCCGCCGCACCCACCCTGGGCAGATCAACACCGGTCATGAATGCCGAAGCCTGCCCCTGCAGCCCGAAAATGTACAGAGCCAGCAAGCCCATCAGTGCGCCAATCAGGTGCCCGCAGAGTGTATTTCTGGGAGACGCCGGTTGCGCCATGGGCACATAGAACAGAATAAAAGCGGTGGCACCGAGGGAGGGGAAAATGAAAGCCTCCTGCGTAACCAGCGCCACAAACGACACCAAAGCAATACTGAACCCGCCATTAACCAGGTTGAACACCGCCATCACCGTGGTACGGCTGTACTTGCTCGCCAGGCGCTCCAGGTGCAGCGCCTGAACCAGGCCTTTGGCCAGCTGCCAGCGGAGTTGTTCGTTCCTGCGTCCCATACTGCCTGTTCATGCCCTGAATTGGTGCGTTAAAGGGTGCGGGATGATAAGCACTGACGAATATCAAGGCAAACAGGGATTTTCGATAATGGTTAAGAGCTTTATGAATAACCTGAGCTTTTGTCAGAAAGAAAGCGCATAAAAATACCGGGTTCCCTTTCCGCTCATAACACCGTATTTTCTGGGAAACCGTTGACCAAAGAGTGCGGCATGGGAAGCAATTGGCTGATAGGCATTGATCTGGGTGGCACCAAAACCGAAGTCATCCTGATGGACCGGCAAAGCCAGGAGCATTACCGCCAACGGGTACCAACCAGCGTCGGCAACTATCAAGCCACCCTGCAAACCATCCACGCCCTGGTACAAAAGGCTGAAGCCCACGCCGGCACCAGCGGAATACGTGTGGGCATAGGCATACCTGGCAGCGTTTCGGGCAAAACCGGCCGCATTAAAAACGCCAACTCCACCTGGCTGAACGGCCAGCCCATGCAGCAACATCTGCGTGAACTCCTGCAACGGCCGGTAACCCTGACCAACGATGCTAACTGCCTGGCGCTTTCCGAAGCCACAGACGGGGCAGGGCGCAACCATCACACGGTATTCGCCGCCATACTGGGCACTGGCTGTGGCGCCGGCATCAGCGTGAACGGCCAGCTGCTGACCGGCCCTAACGGCGTAGCCGGCGAATGGGGCCATAACCCGTTACCCTGGACGCCGGAGACTGAACTGCAACAGCGCCCCTGCTTTTGTGGCCGGTACGGCTGCAACGAGACCTTTCTTTCCGGAACCGGGCTGTCACTCACTCACAAACTGCGCACCGGACAGCAACTGCCCGCTCACACCATTGTTGAAAACGCCCGAAATGGCGACCCGCGAGCCACCGAAACCCTGCAGCAATACCTGGAGCACCTGGCCCGGGGCCTGGCCGCCGTTATCAACGTGCTGGACCCGGACATCATCGTGCTGGGTGGCGGCATGAGTAATGCTGAACAGATCTATCGGGAACTGCCCGGAAAGCTTGCCAGCTATGTGTTTGGTGGTGAGTGTGATACGTCGATTGTGAACGCCGCCCATGGAGACTCTAGTGGAGTGCGCGGAGCCGCTTGGTTAGCCAAGTCCTGAACCCACGCACAAAAACGCCGCGACACGACAATGCCTGTCGCCCCGGTGACTAAGCTGGAAGAACGGTAAAACCAGTGGAGGGCGTACCGTGTGAGCAAACACCATTGCGAAACACCTGATAACAGCCCTGGCCTTGGCGCTCTTGGTGCTGGATCCTAGCTGGCTGCCTGCGCAGGAAAACTGCACCTACCAGAAAAACGCCTTGGGCGACTGGAACGACAACCGCACGGGCGCCGGCTACCTAAAAGACATCTTTGGCGATTGGGAGTCTTCCGATGGCATGCAAACATGACGGAAGAATTCACTAGGCAATTGGCGGGATAAGCGGGGCAGGTGTGCAGGGAGGATTCTTTGGGTGGGGAGGCAATAAAAGAGACTAATTGCTCAGTATCTGTCTTTTGTATGGTCATAAGCCTTGGAATGCCCTGGGATGTCTTGCAGTATTGAGGTAATTAAAAGTATGCAGGCTGACTTTTGTGTGTTCCCGAATCGTTAACAGGGATTGGTTGCTCCAGGAACACTAAACCACTAATGCAAACAAATTTCCGGACAGGTTGCGGATAGTGATATGGATCGAGTTGTAAAGCAGTCCTCGCTAATACGAGAAGTTGATGCAACCCCTTATGCCGCCTCACTAATTGAGGGTCACAGGGATTTCGGTTATAGCCTTGAAACAGCTTTGGCTGATGTGATCGACAATTCGATATCAGCTGGATCGACTACGATCCAGCTGATAGCAAACACCGCCGTCGAAGAACCTTCGATTATCATCGCAGATGATGGTTCTGGTATGTCCGAAGCGGAGTTGGTCGAAGCTATGCGTCTTGGCTCAAAAAACCCTTCAGACAAAAGAGCAGCGCAAGATCTTGGACGATTTGGCCTTGGCCTCAAAAGTGCAAGCTTCTCCCAGTGCCGATCACTCACTGTAATTTCATCACAGAACTCCAAAGTGTCCTGTGCCCGCTGGGATCTGGATCGGGTATCTCAGCGAAATGACTGGTCCCTCGAGCTACTGGACGATCACTCGGTCCTACCCGGTCTTGATTTGTTGCCGGCAAATGGGACAGTTGTTGTGTGGGAGAAGCTAGATCGTCTGATTGGGGGCTATGGGGACGATCGCGTAAAACGGGTGAGCCACCTGAATGAGGAAATAGGTCTGGCTGAGCGCCATTTGAGGTTGGTGTTCCACCGGTTTCTCGAAGGAAGAAATCCGAGGATAAGAATTTTTCTTAACAGAAGACAGCTAAAGCCAATAGATCCAATGGCTTCCGGGCACCCTTCCACGCAAAAATCCCCGGAAGAAGTTTTAGGTTTGAGCAAGGGACAGGTGCGGATTCGTTGCTACACCCTGCCTCATCATAAAAAGATGACTCGTGAAGAGTGGGACGAAGCTGGAGGCCCGGAAGGGCACTTGAAATCCCAAGGTCTTTATATTTATCGGGAGAATCGCCTAATCATATCCGGGGGGTGGCTTGGGCTAGCCCGGCAGACCGAGCTGACTAAGCTGTGCCGGATTGCTGTTGATATACCCAACACTATGGATTCTGATTGGAAAATCGATGTAAAAAAGGCTTCGGCACAGTTGCCTCCCCAGGTGAGGGAGCGTCTGAGAAAGATTGTTGAGCATTTTGTTGGTACGTCTAAGCGAACATACCGAAAGCGTGGGCAACGTCTGGTAGACGAGACAGCACAGCCTATTTGGACCCGTGTTCAGAAAGACGGGCAAGTTATCTTTCGCCCCAACTCCGACCATCCTGTCTTTAGAGCCTATGCAGATCAGCTACCTGATGACCTGAGGGAAGGGTTCTATCGCTGTATCAGAATTGTCGGGTCAGGTTTGCCGATAGCAACGCTGCATGCGGAGCTGGTGGGTAATGCTGAATCAGTAGTTGCTGATCATGCTGACGAAGAAGATCTTCGCCAACTGGTTTTCACGATGGCCGATGCACTGCTGGGTTCGGGTATACCCGCAGATGCCATTTCTGGCGCAATGCAGAGCCATCCGGTTTTGCGTGATAACTGGTACGTGGCTAAAAAAATAATCGAAGATTACTTGGAACAATCCGACTTTTCAGAAACGAGGGCTTAGCGTGAATAATAGTAGTAGCTATGACCGGTTGATTGGTGTTGTAGAATCGGCATTATTTAATCAGCCACGAAAAACTGAAGAAGAACTTCGAAGTTTGATTGGAGCCCTTGCAACTCCTGTTGCTCCGGATCTAAGCCCTGATCAGTTAGAGCAAATGGCCAGAGAGGTAGAGGCAAAGCAGGGTATTAAGGCAGGCTTGGGAGCAGTCGTTGATAGCGATGACTTTGAACCTTGGCTAGACGATGCGAAGGCCAGAATTGAACCATTCTATTGGCAAAGGTATCAGAAGCTTCTGTTACAGAATGGGCTGCCCCGGGATGTTGTTACTTCTACCGACAAAGTCACTGATAAAATTCTTGGGCGACTAGGTGATCCGGAAAAACAAGTTCAGTGGGATCGTCGTGGAATGGTCGTTGGTCATGTTCAAAGCGGAAAGACTGCGAATTATACCGGCCTCATTTGTAAGGCTGCAGATGCAGGATATCGTCTAATCATTGTGATTGCCGGTATTCACAATAATCTTAGAAACCAAACTCAAGCGAGGATCGATGAGGGCTTCATTGGTCGTGACACGGGCAGGACGCAAGAGAAAGGAAGTGGTTCTGGAAGAAATAAAGTTGGGGTAGGGCACTTTGATTTCACCAGAACCCCGGTTAGCCTGACAAATACCATTAAAGACTTTAACAAAGAAACTGCCTCAACGAATACGAGCGAGATTGATTCATATAAAGTTCCGGTCGTTTTGGTGATTAAGAAGAATCACCGAACATTAGGGAATCTTTTAGACTGGCTTCGAGATAATAGTGCTCGGGGAGATCTTGAGATGATTGATCAACCCATGCTTCTTGTTGATGATGAAGCGGATAATGCATCCATAAATACAGCGTATAATAAAAATTTGATAACAAAAATAAATGGTCAGATCCGAGATCTTTTGAATATGTTTCATCGGAGCTGTTATGTTGGTTATACTGCGACTCCGTTTGCAAATATATTTATAGATCCTGATGAAGACGATGAAATGTTTAATGAGGATTTGTTTCCTAGAGATTTCATTATTGGGTTGGATGCGCCTACCAATTATTTTGGTCCTTCAAAAATATTCATTGACGGTATACCTGAGAATGGTGATCCGGAATGGCTGAGATACATAAAAGATAATGAGGATATTCTTCCGATAAAGCATAAAATTGATCATGAGCTGGATGAGATTCCAAAGTCACTTTTGACGGCTCTGAGGGCATTCTTGCTCTCCCGAACAATAAGGGATTTGAGAGGGTCGGAGTCATCACATTGCTCAATGTTGGTGAACGCTAGTCGGTTTACGGCGGTGCAAAGCAAACTGAGAAATCGTATTCATGAAGCGTTGGATCGTATAAAAGACTCAGTGAGAGTTAACGCTTCTCTCGGTGATGCAGGATTGTCAGACCCTGAATTATCAGAACTCAAGAGGGTCTGGCAAACAGAGTATTCAGGCACTGAATTCGAATGGGAAGAGGTTCAAGCAGCCTTACTTGAATCGATTGCCGCAGCGAAGGTTGTTGAGGTTAATAGCAGAGCGAATGATCTTGATTACACACGCAGCGTGGAGAGAGGGCAAACGGTTATCGCGGTAGGTGGCTTCTCGCTATCCAGAGGGTTAACGCTGGAAGGCCTCACAGTCACCTGGTTCCTGCGAAATACCATGATGTATGACACATTGATGCAGATGGGACGTTGGTTCGGATATAGGGATGGTTATGAAGACCTCTGCAGAATATGGATGCCAGAGGAGGCGATAGACTGGTATGCATTTATTGCTGAAGCCGCAGAAGAGTTGCATGATGAACTGAAGACTATGGAGAAGGCTAAAGCAACACCTAAGATGTTTGGGTTGGCGGTCAGAAGTCATCCAGCATCTTTGTTAGTCACTGCAAGAAATAAAATGGGCGCGAGTTCCAAAGTTGTGGCAAAGATCGGGTTGTCTAATCAGTTCATTGAGACAGCGAAGGTCAGCATTTCCGCTAAGGATATTTATAAAAATAAGAGCAACGCGAAGTCGTTTGTTGAGAGTGTATTGAACCTTGGGCTTAATTCTGAACAAAGCAAATGGGGGTATTTGTGGAGGGACGTCCCTGTTCGTGAAATTGACCGATTTTTAGTTGGGTGGCGGAATGCCGAGCAAAGTGTCACGACAGACACGGCTCCCGTGCGAGCATACATTAATGCGCGTGTTCAGGACGAGTTGGCATACTGGGACGTGCTGGTAACCAGCAAACGACAAGGGGAAGAAGATAACTCTCTGGGATTGCCTATCATTCCTGCGGAACGGTCCGTAACTCTCGGTGAGCCAAAGTTGCAGTATATGGCGTTTAGTGGGAAGGGTATGCGTCTCGCTTCAAGAGGCATAGAAAAAGCTGGTCTTTCCGAGGCAGAAATTATTGAGGCCGAATCGGCCTACCTTGAGATCAACAAAAGTAAAGTCGATAAAGGCAAGGTTAATTTCCCTGATCACATATATAGAAAGGTAAGAAAAAGAGGGCTTTTCATATTGCATCTCGTATCTCCAAAGATACCAGACGACGAAAAGCAACTTCGTGGGCAGACTCAAGTTCCAGGTGAAACGGTTGTAGGGTGGGGAATGAGTCTCCCGCGCTCTCTGCATTCTGAAGAAACTGTGGAATACGTGGTGAACGCTGTCAGGTACAAAGAGCTGTTTGGCGATGACGACGAGGATGAGGATCAGGAGAGCGATGATGACGGCAACAACTGATCCATGGAGTAAGCTGACGAATGATGAGGCCCGGCGGGTGAGTGTGGCTGGTCAGTTCGATTTTTTCTGGGTTGTGTTGGAAAAAAACACTCCAGGTCTAATGCTAAGACTTCCTCAACTCCCACTCTCACCTCCTAAGCTTCCCAAGCTTAAAAATCTAAGTCTGTCGTTCCGAAAAGCAGGTGTTTCGCCGGCGTTCGTTATCGCCTTGAATGAGCGAAGCCAGATTGAGGTTTTCGAGACTCTATGCAGAGATGTTGTTGCTGCGGGAGAGGCTGCAGGGAATGTTGGAGATGCGCTGCTCAGGGCGGTTCAGCGGACCCAGCGCTGGCACTACCTGTTGAGAGGAGGTAGTCAGAGAGGGATTTCAGTTGAAGAGCAGCGGGGCTTGGTAGGTGAGCTGGCGTTTCTAAGAGAAGCGGCTTCTGGTATCGGCCCTGAAGCAGCAATAGATGCTTGGAAAGGTCCTTCAAAATCATCGAAGGACTTTGAGTTTATTGGCTGTTGTGTCGAAGTTAAGGCTCGGAGAGTCGCGGCAAAACCCTTCGTGTCAATTTCCTCCGAGGAGCAGTTAGCTGATGTTGAGGGTTGCAGGCTTTTTCTGAGGGTCTGGAATATTTCCTCAGCAATTTCTCCAGATGGTCTGACTTTGCATGACCATGTAAAAATGACAGCTGCTCATTTCGAGGATTCGGTTGCGGCTTTTGACCAGTGGGAAGAAGCAATCTTCGCAACTGGATATGATCCGGATAATGATTATTCGGACAGACGTTGGCACCTTGGCGGCTCCCAAACTTATGAAATTATGGACGGATTCCCCCGGGTTTCTGTGCCGCTTCCTTTTGGCGTTGAGATGGTGAGTTACTCATTATCTCTCGAGGCCTGTTCGAACTTTGAAACTAATGCCGACCTAATTAAAGTAATCAAGGATGGCCCGAGTAATGAATGAGCTACTTGAGTTTCACTATCAACTTATTGCTGATATTCAAGGCGATGCTGATGCAATGGGTCTCGTAACTGCAGAGGCTTTTTTTGAAAAAGTCGCGGATTTGTTATCGGAAGCTGGCGAAGTCGATGAGGCAGACCGGGCATATTATGAGGGTAAGTATGCAGCCTATCAGATGCAGGTAGATGGTTATGGTGGAGATCCCATCGAGAATTCGGGCGTTTTAACCCTAATGATCTGCGATTTTGGCCTGAATGATGAGATTCGGGTGCTGAATAGGCAGCACATTGAGAAATTGCAGAATCGACTTTACCGATTTCTGGTATCGAGCCTGAAGCCAGGCTTCAAAGATCAGCTGGAAGAGACGAGCTCTGGCTTTGGATTGGCCGACCTTATATCCACTCGTTGGAATGCAATTGAGAAGATCAAACTCGTAATTGCTACAAATGGCAACTTTAGTGCGAGGTCGGATGCAGAATCTCTTGACCCGATTGATGGTAAACCAATCACTTTGAGTGTTTGGGACCTCAAGCGACTCAAGCAGTTTATGGATCAGGGGCAGGCCCGAGCAGATCTTCAGATTGACTTTGAACGAGATTTTGGAGGAGGAATACCTCTGTTGAAAGCTTCTGGAGGAGATGGATCTCTTGAGAGCTACCTCGCTGTTATTCCGGGAAAGCAGCTGGCTGCAGTTTATGAGAAGTGGGGGCCGAGGCTTTTGGAGGCTAATGTTCGCAGCTTCCTCCAGGCGAGGGGCAAAGTGAACCAAGGAATCAGGAATACGATCCGCGATGAACCACACATGTTCTTTTCATATAACAATGGGTTGAGTGCAACAGCTGATGGGATTGAGCTAAAACAGGCGGAATCTGGGTTAGAGTTAGTGCGGGCAGATAATCTACAAATCGTGAATGGTGGTCAGACCACCGCCTCTCTGCATGCTGCCAAAAAATTGTTCGAAGAACAGTTAGATCAGATTCACGTTCAGATGAAGCTGACGATTGTTCCCAGCAGTCAATCGGAGGAAGTTGTTCCTCGGATTTCAGAGTACGCGAATAGTCAGAACAAAGTGAATGCAGCAGATTTCTTTGCGAATCATCCATTCCATATTCGGGTTGAGGAGTATTCGCGGCGGTTGTTGGCACCTGCGGGCGAGGATGGTTATCGTGAAACGAAGTGGTTTTATGAAAGAGCCCGCGGTCAGTACGCTGACGAGAGGGGACGACGGACGCCCGCTGAGCGGAAAAAGTTTGATGCTGAATATCCTCGCGGGCAGTTCTTCACTAAAACTGATTTGGCGAAATATGAAAACACCTTCGAGTGCCTTCCACATATTGTAAGCCGGGGGGCACAGAAGAACTTTGCTGAGTTTGCGAAGAATATTGGTAAACAATGGGGCAAGGACGACTCGGTATTTAATGAGCTTTGGTACAAGAGACTAGTTTCAAAGAATATTGTTTTTAAAACGATGGAGAGGCTGGTATCCGGTGCGGATTGGTACGAAGGTGGGTACCGAGCGAACATTGTGACTTATGGCATAGCCAAAGTTGTTCATGATGCTATGCAGAAGGGAAATGTGATTGATCTTGACATGGTATGGAAGAATCAAGCTATTGCTCCCGAGCTCAAAGCGATGCTTCTAGCAGCCGGGGAGGTCGCCCAGGATGTTATTAACAATCCTCCAGCAGGAGTTCGAAATGCTAGTGAGTGGGCTAAAAAGGATATTTGCTGGAAGTGGCTCTCGGAAAAAGAAGTTGTCTATCCGGGAAAAACCGATCGGGTGATCATTTCTTTGGAATCGGCCAAGAGCCGGGCTAAAGAGGCGAAATCTGAGGCTGCCTTGGATCAGAGTGTGAATGCAGAGATCGAGGTCCATACCTTGGGTAGTAAGTTTTGGAAAGTTGCACGGGACTGGGCGCGTGAGCGAGCAGTACTAAGCCCCAAAGAGCTTGGGGTTTTAGAAACCTGCTCTGCAATTCCGAGAAAGATGCCATCGGAGAGGCAGTGTGCAGTAGCATTGACCGCACTCCAAAAATTAAAAGAAGAAGGGTTTTCGGATTAATGTGACCTGCACCAAAACTTTGAGCTCCTAATTGATAAATTCGGAGCTCAAACCTCTTCAGTTTTTTACCTTAAGCAGGTCGAAAACAACTTTTGCAATATAGTTAGCTAGTAAGGGCGGAACAGCATTGCCAACCTGAACATATTGCTCAGTTCGGTTCCCCTCAAAGAAATAATTATCGGGAAATGTCTGAATGCGGGCCGCTTCTCGAACCGTCAAACTTCTGCACTGTGAAGGGTCGTAGTGGATGAAGTAATGCCCATCCTTTGATATGTGACTGGTGACCGTACTTGCGACACGATTTTTTGCTTGCACCTTGAAGCGGTCAGTAAAATTGCCACTCTTCCAGTTCTTATGCTTCGGGGTGAGGTTTTCGGGGAAATCACGTGAGCGCGGTGATATGCCATTTTTGGCTGCGGCATAGCAACTAGCATAAAAATACCGGTGCAGATCTTCGGCCATATGATTTCTGGCCTCGTGGTTTACGAAGCCAAGTAGGTGCTCATCCTCGTACCACCTCTGCAAATACTCTGGTAAACGATTTTTACTCTTTTGTTTCAGCGGAACGAATCTACCACCTTGGTTCAGTTCCCTGGTGGTAGAATCATATGCGTGTTTTGCATCATTTTGAGCCTCAGTTGAGAAGGCTAGTTCTGTATAGACTTTGAGAAATCCTTTTTCAAAGTTGTCCTTCCATGTTTGGGAGTCATTGGGTTGGGTTCTGGATAGCCCACTCCTGAGTGTAGGTAAATCTGCAAGGATTTCCCCGACAGTAATTTGGACGTCCTGTCTCCAGTCAGATAGAAGTTCGCCAGTTAACTCCTTGGGCAACAGGTCTTTGCGGACTCCCAGAACTATCACCCGATGCCGAGCTTGAGGAATTCCGAATTCCTCAGCACGGATCACGAAATCCTTGTTCTGATAACTACCATAGAGGTTATGACCTTCAAGTGGGTGAGCAAAGGGCAGTAACTCATATTCGACCCTCTCTACTCCTTCCTCATCGGGTTTGATCGCGCGGGCAGGACAAACGAGATCTTCGCGAATCTTCTCGAAAATTGATTCACCATTAACTTTGGCCGTCAGAATTCCTTTAACATTTTCCATCACGAAAATGTCTGGCTGCACTAGATCGAGAACCTTCAGGTATTCCTTGTAGAGAAAGTGACGGTGGTCCTCTTCAGCAATATACCCCTTGATGCCCTTGTTCCTGGCTCTGCCAACCAGTGAGTAGGCTTGGCAAGGCGGGCCGCCGATGACGAGTTTCCTTCCTTTATGGCCATCAATCTGTTCTTTAATTATCCGAAAGATCTCATCATGGTCTTCACTACCCAGAGCTTTGGGACCACCAAGTGTTTCCCGTTTTGCCGCAGCCCATTCTTCGGGGAACTTCTCCGAAAAGAATTGTTCGGCGCTGACTTTATGGCCGCTCCGAAGGTATTCATAGTATTGGGGCGGAATACCGCGGCCCAGAAACTGCCGGTAAAAAGCTCGCAGCGTAAGCGTCTTATGAGCGCTGGCTTCTTTTTCAACTGAAGCGACGATCTTGAAAGGGTGTGTTCCATCGGGAGTTTTGAAGGCAGAAAAGCCCTCACCAAGCCCGCCCGGGCCAGCAAAAAGATCGATTACTTTGATAGTGTCAGTCATGCGGAGTTCGCCAAAATCAGGTAAGCGAGTAGGATACCAGGTAGCGCTCTAAATTCCAGAAGGCATTTGTTAGATGGTCGACGTCGTAGACCGACAAACTCGTTCCAGAATGATGTCGGGGATTCGCGGCAGGAACACAAAACCGGAAATCTTGATCCGCAAGGCTCTCCATGCACGCGGCTTCAGGTTTAGGTTGCACCGTAAGGGCTTGCCCGGTTCTCCCGATATTGTGCTGCCGAAATACCGAGCAGTGATTCTGATTAACGGCTGCTTTTGGCATGGCCATGATTGTCACTTGTTCAAGTGGCCCAAAACCCGTCCGGATTTTTGGCGGGAGAAGATAGAAGGGAATATCGCCAGAGATCTCAGGAATCAGGCTGAGTTGAAGAACCTTGGGTGGCGCCTGTGTATTTTGTGGGAGTGCGATGTTAAAGGAGCAGGAGAGGTTCGCTGTACGGAGGTCATTACCAGGATAATGGATTGGCTTTGCAGTGAATCAGATGAAGTTCATATCCCTCACTCCCGCACTCAGTCTAGTTCCACTACTGACAACAGTGGCTGACCAAATGAGAATAAACCAGTAGGACGTAATGACAGCCGCCCCCTACAACAAAAACGCCCAAAAATTCTTCACTCAATACCAGTCCCTGACCTTCGAACAGGCCCACAAGGATTGGCTCCCTCATTTGGACAAGAAATCGGGCCTCGCGCTGGACGTGGGCGCCGGCAGTGGACGAGATGCACTTGCCCTGGCAGAGCGTGGCTGGGATGTGGTGGCGGTTGAGCCCGCGGCGGAATTGCGTCGCTTGGGTGAGGCGGCAACGGCACATCGCAGTATCCAGTGGATGGATGACTCTCTGCCGGATCTGAGCGAGATCCGCAAACTCAGTTACCGGTTTGGTCTGGTGCTGGTGTCTGCGGTGTGGATGCATCTGCCCTCTGCACACCGGGAACGGGCGTTCTGGATTCTGACTGAGCTGCTGGCGCCGTCCGGCATGCTGGTGATCACGCTGCGCCATGGGCCGGGGGATGGTGAACGGCAGTTTTATGAAGTAACGAAGGCCGAGCTGGACAGCTTTGCTCTTCGTGGCGCGGTTATGTCGGTGCCTTTGGCGGATTCACCTCGGGCCGATCAGTTAAACCGTTCCGATGTGTGGTGGGAAACCGCCGTTTACCTGGCTGCAGACAAACCTTCCAGCTAAAGCACAAGTTGTTTCACCAACTCCCCCGCCGAAACCTCCCTGCACCCACTCACATTCTGCCCACTCCACAACGGCGAAAAATCGCCGGAGCCCGCCGCTTCAGCCGCTGCCCTGAGCGGCGCGATGGCGTTGGTTGCCAGTGGAAATGCCGGCGCGAAATCTGAAATCGGCCCGAGTTCTCGCATTACCCGGTTCACAATGCCCCTTGCCGGGCCGCCGGAGAACAGGTTGGTGAGTGCGGTATGCCTGGCTTGCGGGCTTTTGAGTGCTTGCCGGTGCAGGGGCCGGGTGGTTGCCTCCGGGCATAGCATAAAGGCAGTACCGATCTGTGCTGCAACGGCACCAAGCTTCAACGCCGCTTGAACACCCTCTGCCGTGGCAATGCCGCCGGCAGCGATAACGGGAATGTTCACGGCGCCCACAATCTGTGGCAACAGGGCGAAGGTGCCCATTTGTGTGGTCATGTCTTTTGTGAGAAAAATCCCGCGATGGCCGCCGGCTTCCAGCCCTTGGGCGATAACGGCGTCTGCACCGTGTTGTTCCAGCCAGATGGCTTCCTCTACGGTTGTGGCGGTTGAGAGTATTTTTGCCCCGGCTTGCCGGACTCGATCCAGCAATGCCGGCTCTGGTAGCCCGAAATGAAAGCTCACCACCGCCGGGCGGAAGGCTTCCACAATGGCAGCGGATTCGTCATTGAAAGGCATGCGGCCGGGGCCGTTGCTGATGGTGGCTGGATCGATTGCGAATTCTTTGTAATAGGGAGCGAGAGCCTGTCGCCACCTGGCCTCCTGCTGGTCATCCGGGTTGGGTGGTGTGTGGGCGAAGAAATTGAGGTTATAGGGGCGGCCATGGGTGGCCTCATTCAGTGCCTCAAGTTCTGCTTTCAATGCATCCGGGCCGAGCATGGCGCAGGGCAGAGAACCCAGGCCGCCGGCATTGGAGACGGCCGCCGCCAGGCGGTAATCCTGAACACCGGCCATGGGGGCCTGGATGATGGGGGTTTTGATACCCAGCGATGCCAGAAAAGCATGGCTATTTAATGCTGTCATTTTGCGTATTCTCCAGATTCTGTGCGGCGGCGCTTTACCATTCTCCGTCCCTTTGTTTGCCCCGAACGGTTCTGAGTATCTGGCCCCTCACTCCCTCCTGTTCCAGTTGCGCCAATACCTCGGCAAGTTCCTCGGCAAGCCCTGCATGGCGGCGATTAAGGTAGTGGTGGAGGGTAAAGGTGGCCACCGGCTCTGGTAGTATGTGCAGGTGGTGCCAGTCGGCGTTTGCCAGGGGTGTAATGCCTTCGATGCTGGCCACGAAGGCCAAGTCGACCCGTCTCATTTCAAGCAGGGTTCGGACCTGTTCATAGCTTTCCGCGTGAATGGGTTCCATGCCCAACGCTTTGGCGGTATTTTCGGCGATTATTACGCCCCGGCGCACGGCCACTTTCAGTGGGTCGTCTGCGTGGGATTCGGGCAGTTCTTGGATTTCCCGGTTACGCACCACCACGTGAAACTTGCCCTTGAGTAGTGGAAAACCCACTCTGACGAGGTTCGGATAGCCGTCGGCCACGGTTTCTATGCGGAACAGGTCGCCGTCCAGGTTGCCGGTATCCGCCATCAGCAACGCCCGGCGAGAAGGGGCGACCAAGGTGGTCATGTTGATGTCCAGCCGCTGGTAAGCGGTTTCCAGTATCTGGACCGCGGCGGTGGTGCTGGGCACGTCGTCTATAACGGCAATGCGCACTTCGTCTGGTCGCTCGCTCGCGGCGAGCGCAGCGGGTAATTGGCTGAGTCCGGCCAGAATCCCTGCACAAAACAGGTTTTTAAGGTGCACGCTATTCCCCCTCTGCTCCATTGAAGGGCCTATCGACATACTAGTTCCAATTCTTGTCTATGCCTGTTTTTTTTCGGTTACTGAACTTTGCGCCCGGTGTATTCGGTGAAGTCCGGTTTCTGTGGTTGGTGCTGGTCGTCGGTCATATAGGCGGAGGTCAGCACGAACTCTGCGGTGGCCCGGTTGCAGGCGACGGGGATGTTCCAGAGGGCGGCTATGCGCAGCAGGGCCTTGATGTCCGGGTCGTGGGGCTGAGGTTCGAGAGGGTCCCAGAAAAACACCAGCAGGTCGATTTCGCCCTCGGCAATCTTGGCGCCGATCTGTTGGTCGCCGCCCAAAGGCCCGCTCAGCAGGCAGTTGAGGTCTTTGCGCCCGAGGCTTTTACTCAGTAGCCGGCCGGTGGTACCGGTGGCGTACAAGCGCAGCGGGGCAAGCCGGGTGCGGTTTTCGTTCGCCCAGTCCACAAGTTCCTTTTTCTTGTTGTCGTGCGCCACCAGGGCAACGGATTTTACGGCCATGTTGCGTCCTTTGTTCTGTGAGAGTCCGTGAAAGGGGTAGAGTGTTTCATAAACGCGTGGCCCGGGAAATAGGACGATGGCGGCATCACGCCGGCCCCCCGTTGCGTCAATAGCCAAACGCGGGGCATTGGCCGGCATTGAAGGCATGGAGGATTCTGGTGGTCTTGCGTAGGCTGGCGGGATAACAACGATTTTCGGAGCGTGCGGTATGAAGGGTGGTAAGGCACACAAAAATTCTGAGTGGCAGGTTTACATCACCGGTGGTGCCAGTGGTATTGGCCTTGAACTGGCAAAGACTTACCTGCGTTCAGGAGCGGCGGTTACCCTGTTCGATATTCAGCCCACGGAATCCGCTGTGCAGGCGTTGGCGGCCATAGCCGGGCCGGAATCCGTTCGAGCGTTTGCCATGGACGTAACCAAACCGGGCGGAGTGAGAGAGGCCTTTGCATCCGCGGCGGAGTCTTCACCGCCAGACCTGGTTATTCATTGCGCGGGTATTGCCATTGCGGCCGATTTCGAAGCCATAGACGACGATGCCTATGCCCGGGTGATTAACATCAACCTGGTGGGCTCACGCAATGTGGTGGCTGGCGTGCTGCCCCATATGAAAGCGGGTGCGCACCTGGTGATGGTTGCTTCCATGGCCGGATTGGTGGGCTGTTACGGGTACGCCGCCTACTGTGCCTCCAAGTATGGCGTGGTGGGGCTTGCCGAGGTGTTGCGGATCGAACTGGCTAGCCGGGGCATTGATGTGTCTGTGGTGTGCCCTCCGGAAGTGGAAACGCCAATGGTGGAGGCTGAGCGCCTGAACCGCCCCAGGCAAACCGAAGCGCTGAAGCTGATGGCCGGCACCTTGCCTCTGGAAGTTGCTGTGGCGCAAATACGTAAAGGTATCGATCGCCGCCGGTTTATGATTATCCCGGGTTGGCGGGCCAGGGGGCTCTGGTTCACGAACAAGCTTTTGCCTGGCACGCTTACCCGCAAGTTTGCCGACTTTCTGGTGAGCCGATGAAGCGATCCAAACCTCAGGAGAGTGCCTGATTAAGGTCGGCGATCAGGTCTTCCGCATCCTCCAGGCCAACGGACAGGCGTAGCATGCCATCGCCAATGCCCCGTTTGAGGCGTTCTTCCCGGCTCAGGCCGTGATGACTGGTGGCGCTTGGTTGGCTTACCAGGCTTTCTACGCCGCCCAGGCTGGTAGCGAGCAGAAAGACGTTCAGGGAATCCGCCACTTTTTCGGCTGCCTGCTGGCCACCCTTCACTTCAATACTGAGCATGCCGCCGAAGCCGGTCATCTGCCGTTTCGCCAGTTCGTGGCCTTCGAATGAAGGCAGGCCCGGGTAGTGTACTTTGGTGATTTTCGGATGTTGTTCCATGGCTTGAGCAACGGCCATGGCGTTTTCGTTGTGTTGGCGGACTCGTAATGGCAGCGTGCGCAGGCTGCGGGAAAGCAGGGCAGCGGTTTCCGGGGCAATCAGCTGGCCCAGGTTCTTGCGCCAGGCGACCACGGGTTTTGCCAGGCTTGCAGAGGTCATCAGGGCACCGGCGGTCAGGTCGCTGTGGCCACCCAGGTATTTTGTGGCGCTGTGCAAGACGAGGTCTGCGCCCAGTTCCAGCGGTTTCTGGTTGATGGGGCTGGCGAACGTATTGTCCACCGCCACCAGCGCGCCGTGCTGGTGGGCCGTTTCAGCGATGGTGCGAATGTCCAGGATCGCCATGTTCGGGTTGGCCGGGGTTTCGAAATAGACCAGCTTGCCCGGTTCGTTAAGTGTTTCCGCCAGTTGGTCCTGCTCTTCACGGAACAGGAAGGTCACTGGAATGCCCAGCGCCTGGCAGTGATTCTTCAGTAGTTCCTGTGTGCCCCCATACAGATCGCCTACACACACAATTCCATTACGGCCATGGGCCAGCAGGGTTGCCGAAATTGCCGCCATGCCGGACGCAAACCCCAGTGCTGCTTCAGCATTTTCGAGCCCGGCCAGTCCCTGTTCCAGTTCCTGGATGCTCGGGTTGGTGCCCCAGCGAGTGTACAGGTTACCGTCGCTTCGCCCCTCAATCACATCCAGCAAGTCTGCCGTGTTTTCAAACCGGTAGGTGGTGGTGTTGTAAACCGGCGAGTAGGGGCTGCCGAAGGCATCCTTATGGCGGCGATTGTGGATGATGCGGGTAGCGGGGCCTTGGTTGTCTGGGGTGGTCATGGTGGTTCCTGTTCGTCGCTGAATTGTATTGGATGGAGCCGCGGACATTTTGTGACTCAAAATGTCTTTTGGTCCGACAACAGTTTCTGAGCTTGTTCCCTGAGACCTGCGAAAATTGGACCGGCGACTTTGTCGGGAAACTCTGTGGGTAGTAATGCGCTGACGGATTCGATGACGCTATCAGTGTTGGCTGCCGTTTCCTGCATTATGGCTGTAGCCCGCTTTGGCGAAAAGCCGGTGGCCTTTGCCGTTGACAGGAAATGTCGGGTAAGCATTCTGCTCCAATGATAGTGGCGACTGCGGCGTTTTAGCGACATGGCCATTTTGATCCTTGCCGGCGGCAAGCTTCCTTTTGCCATGAGTGGAAAGGCTGATATGACATCGTAGAGTGGCGTCATTCGGTAGGCCGATTCAGGCTCAATGAACAGGCTGAAGTTCTTTGCATGTCCGTCGATGGCGGCAAGTAGCCAGAACACTAGCTGGGTTTTGAAGAAGGTTTCCCGGTCGTGACGGGCATTCTGGGAGCCTTCCAGCAGCTTGATGCATTGCTGAATGCCGGGGCCGCCATCGCTTTCGTATTTAAGGGCGGGCGGGACTCCCAATGCCTGGCACAAATCTTCCTGCGGCAAGCGCATAAGCCACGAGCCATCGCTGGACCATTTCCGGTCAAAACGTTCAACAATCAGGATACTTTTGCGACCAAAGTGCGCAATGTCCGCATTGGCGGTGGGCAGTCCAAAGGCCTTCAGAATCTGGAGACAGAGCCACTCGTTTTCGCTGCTGTCGCGCAGATCTATGTTGCTGTGCTCCAGAAAACCAATCGGTAGTTTGAATATGTGGCTGGTGGGGGTTACTCCCTGTGGAAGTTGCCACTGGTTTTGGTGCCACAATAATGCGGTTTTTTCCTGCGCACCGGCCAGAGAAATGCGGAAATCGTGATCCTTGCTCATGCCCAGAGGGGCATCTTGGTAGCCCTCCAGAAGGTGTTCGATCTCTTGGTTGCTGAGTGGTATCGCTACGGTTTGTTCAGTGGATGGAAGCGTCGTCCCATTGGGATAGAGCTGGATGGCGCCTATGCAGTCTCTGTCAACGCTGGCGAGTAGATCGAATGGATGGTTGCTGGCGACACGAAATCGGGCCTGCATACGCGTTCGAAGGGTATCGGAATCTGGTAGCAGGTTATCGAAGAAGTTATACACCCTTTCGCCTTTGTAAGGCGAAAGGGTGAGCGGTAAAGATAGTGAAATGGCACGGGCACCAGGTCGGTTTACCCACTCCCGGAGATATTGAAAGGTCATTGCTCCTGAGCGAGCCTTTTCCAGGATACCAACTTCTATCCCGTTTAGCGCTACCAGTAGTTGTGACATTTCACCACTCCTGATCCCAACCGGACTCAGCTTGTTTTGAGTTGCGCTCACTCAAATGCAGTTCCAGGTCAAGGGCTGTAAGCAGTTTGAAAAGGGTTTCTACCCGGGATGCTTCCGGCCTGTTCTCAAATCCAGATATGGTCGCCTGCTTCACGCCAACACTATCCGCAACCGTGCTTTGGCTGAGTTGACGCTCTTTCCGGATATTCTTCAGGGCTTGCGCCAACATTTCTGGTGAAGTGATTTTCACGTCTATCCCCTGCAAAGGATTTTGTAAACATTATACCCTCGGGCGGATAAAGTCTATTTATCCTTTATCGGGGATAAGTTTTCAGAAGTTGGGCTTTCGGGTATTTGGTGGCCGGGAGGTGAGCTGCATTGTAGACTGTTGCGTATCCTGACGATAACAGACTTGCTCAACCGAAAGAAGGAAGACGCTTTGTCCATCAAATTGACTCAGTTCAGCCACGGTGCCGGATGTGGCTGCAAGATTGCTCCGGACGTTCTGGACCGCATCCTTCACACGGATGCCCCGGAATTTCACGATCCGCGACTGCTGGTGGGCAACAGCAGCCGCGATGATGCCGCAGTTGCCGATGTGGGTAACGGCCTTGGCATTATCAGTACCACCGATTTCTTTATGCCGGTTGTGGACGACCCGTTTGATTTCGGCCGCATTGCTGCCACCAACGCCATCAGTGACGTCTATGCTATGGGCGGAAAGCCGGTGATGGCCATCGCGATTCTGGGCTGGCCGGTCAATGAGCTGGAACCGGAAATTGCCGCCAAGGTGATCGATGGTGGGCGCGCAGTGTGTGCCGAGGCGGGTATTGCCCTGGCTGGTGGCCACAGCATTGACTCACCGGAGCCGATTTTCGGGCTGGCAGTAACCGGCCAGGTGGCTGTTGACCGTATTATCCGCAATGACACCGCCAAGGCGGGCGATCTGTTGTATCTCACCAAGCCACTGGGCGTTGGCATTCTCACCAGTGCTTCCAAGAAAGGTAAGGTTACCCCGGAAGATCTGGCCGTGGCGGTGGAGAGCATGGCGACCCTTAATAAGGTTGGGGAAGCGTTTGCCGAGGTGGACGGTGTCAATGCCATGACTGATGTCACTGGTTTTGGTCTTGCCGGGCATCTGTTGGAAATCTGCCGGGGTAGCGGGCTGAAGGCCACGGTTAGCCGCAAGGCCGTGCCGGTGCTGCCAAACCTGAAACCCTATATTGATGCCGATTGCATCCCTGGTGGTACCCACCGAAACGCTGCGGCCTTCGGCAAGGCGATTGCCGGTATGACCGACGCTGACAAACTGCTGTTCTGTGATCCGCAAACAAGCGGTGGTTTGATGGTCAGTGTTGCTGAAGCGAGTCGGGAGGCCTTTGAGGCCATCGCCCGAGAGCATGGGCTGGATCTGCAGCCTCTGGGGCGCCTGGAAGCCGCGGGCTCCGATGAAAGCCTGGTGTTTATCGAAGACTGAGCCCGGCGAAATATAAAGCCGCATCGGAATTGCTCCGCTGCGGCTTTTCTTTGTTTAAGCGTGGCCGTTACCGGAATACCAGCGGCAGAGCATTGAATCCGCCCGTAGGGAACATCGCCCGCTCAGGCGGTTCGCCTGCCACGGGTTCTATGGCGTCTACCTGCTTCAACAACTCTTCCATGAAAACTCTCAGTTCCATTCGCGCCAGCGGTGCGCCCGGGCAGATATGAATGCCAGCGCCGTAGAGCAGGTTCTTCGATGCGTTCTGGTGCGGGCAGAACTGGTCCGGGTTGCCGAAAGTATCTTCGTCCCGGTTGGCGGATGCCCAAAGAAGGGTGATTTTTTCGCCGGCGGGAATGGTTCTGCCGCTTATCTCGACCTCTCGGGTGGTTACTCGGCGGTTGGAAATGAGTGGGGCGTCCATTCGCAGGATTTCGTCAATGGCTTCGGGGAGCTGCTCTGGCGCGGTCTTAAGGTTGTTCAGCAACTCGTGGTGGTGGGCCAGATAGTTGGTCAGTATCGAGATGCTGGCGGAAATCGTGGCCAGTTCGCCGACCGTCCAGTTGCGCAATAGGCTGACGAGTTCTTCGTCGCTCATGGGTTTGCCGTTGACCTGCTCCCGCAGTAACCGGGTGGTGACATCGTCGGGCGCTTGGTCACCGGCCTGACGGCGGGTATCCAGCAGTTCCCGAATATAACCGTCGAACTCTTCCGCAACATCGGCCATGGCAGCACGGTCCCGGGCCAGGGTTGCCCGGTGATTCTTCATCACCCACTCGGCCAGTGGTTGATGCAGGCTGTCTGGCCAGCCCATAAACGCGCACTGAATCTGTAACGCAAAGGGGCGGCTAAGCGCGTTGACCACATCCAGCGGCTTGTTTTTGTCCAGGGTTTGTACCAGCGCCCGGGCCACCTTCCGGCATATCGGTTCAAAGCGCGCCATGGGCTCCGGCGCAAAATAGGGTTCGATGGCCTTGCGGTAGGGGGTATGTTCGGGCGGGTCCATGCCATTCGGTACGGACAGGTGGGCGGAGACGGCGTTGCTGAAGGTGTGGTGATCCTCCAGTACCTGCATGACATCGGCATGGCGAAACAACGTCCACTGCTGGTAATCACTCCAGGCCACCGGGCATTCCTTGCGCATGGCATCGTAGGCGCGGATCTGGTCCTTCTGAACCTCGGCTGATCTGGGATCCCAGTCTTCGTGGTGCTGCTCTGCCATACGGCCTCCTGATCTGTCGGTTAGCATTGGGGAAATGCTACCACCGGAGGCCGCTCTGCCTTTGGAGAAATATCAAGTCCTGATATTTGTAAAGGAAAGTGCTTATGGGTTTCGGGTAACGCCAATCACTTTCAGGTGGATGGGCTTACGACCTTTCATGGGCCATTCGATACTGCTGCCAATGCTCAGCCCCAGCATGGCGGCGCCGGCCGGTGCCAGTATCGAGACTTTGTGATCGGCGTCGCCTACCTCATGGGGGTATACCAACGCCACTTCGTGCTCCTCGCCGGTGTCTTCGTTCAGAAAGCGCACTCGGGAGTTCATGGTCACCACGCCCTCTGGCATGTCGGCCAGCGGTTTCATGTCGGCACGGCTGAGTTCGTCTTCCAGCCCATCGGCTACGTCAGACTGGCCGGCGACCCGCTCAAGCAAGGTGCTGAGGCGGTTGTAATCTTCTTCTGCAACAGTGATAGGTGGCAATTCAGCCATAGGAATCTCCAGGTAAACAATCGATTGTTGGTTAGGCGCTGAATCCGGACGGGAAGAGAGTGGATTCAGCGAAATCAGAGGCGGATGGCAGCCCTGCCGGTGTTCCCGAAGGAGGACCGCAGTGCCAGAGATATCGTGTAATTGCCTGAACGCAGAATGTTCACGGGAATTGCACTTCGCCTTTCGAGTTGAAGAAGCTCTGAATCTACCCCCGGGTGAGCAAAATGGCAACTGCGAACTTGCCGAAGATCTGTGCTAGTGTCTTGCACCTGTGAACGGGCTGGTGTCTGGTTGTCGGGAGGTGGTGATGCCAATGGTGGTTCAGGCTTTGATTCCTGTCTTCGTGCTGATCATGTTGGGCCATGGCTTGCGCCGCGTGGACTTTCCCGGAGGTGATTTCTGGCCCCGTGCGGAGCGCTTCACCTATTACGTACTGTTTCCTGCCATGCTGGTGTTCAAGCTTGGGCAGGCCCGGCTTCCTCCTTCCGCCTACGGTGATACGGCGATGCTGATTATCGCCATGCTGCTGGCGATGACGCTGGTGCTGGTCGCTGCGCAGTGGCTCTGGGGCTGGTCCGGTCCGGTGTTTTCATCGGTATACCAGGGTGCGATTCGTTTCAATTCCTACGTGGGCCTGGCCGCGGGTGGCATGCTCCTGGGGGATGATGGGCTCTCGCTCACGGCTATCGCCGTAGCCATTATGGTGCCGTTGTTGAACCTGCTGTGTATTCTGATGTTCGCTCTGGTAGCAGGGCGAGAGCAAATCAATCTGGCGGCGGTGATTCGGGCGATTGTCACCAACCCGTTGATCGTCGGTTCGGTCATTGGCGTGCTCTGGAGCTATTTTCAGGTAGGGTTTCATCCCTTGCTGGCGGGCATACTGGAGCCGTTGAGCAATCTGGCGCTGCCAATGGGGCTGATGTGCGTGGGAGCTGGTTTGCA
Source organism: Marinobacter sp. bablab_jr008 (assembly GCF_016464145.1). Taxonomy (NCBI): domain Bacteria; kingdom Pseudomonadati; phylum Pseudomonadota; class Gammaproteobacteria; order Pseudomonadales; family Marinobacteraceae; genus Marinobacter; species Marinobacter sp. bablab_jr008. The sequence goes on along the minus strand of NZ_JACDWW010000054.1, from coordinate 126,301 downwards.
GCTCAGTGCCCTGCGTGGTGGATCGGTACCGTTTATGGTGTCGTCGGCCCTGAAGCTGGTGGCGTTTCCGCTGATGACGGCGGGTCTGGCCTGGATGCTCGGGCTGGAGGGGCTGCTGGTGCAGGTGGCGGTGCTGCTGGCAGCCTTGCCTACCGCTACGTCGGCTTACATTCTGGCGCGCCAGCTTGGCGGGGACGCGCCGCTGATGGCAGGGATCATCAGCGGGCAAACCCTGTTGGCGATGGTCTCTATTCCGGTGCTACTGAGCCTGCTCTGGTAAGCACTTGAGAACCGCATCGGCCACAGATTGCTGAAACTCGATGTAGCCTGCCGGTGTCGATTCAATGTCGGTTGCCAGCGGGTCCCAGGTGCTGAAGGTGACGTTCAGTCCTTCGGTAATGGAACGCCACCACTGGCGGTTGAATTGGGGCTCGGTCAGCAGGCACGGGTGATTGGCAGCTTCGAGCTTGGCCTGAACATCGGCGATGTGTCGGGCGCCAGGGGAAAGTTCCGGGTTCAGGGTCAGAACGCCTTCCAGCGTCAGCCCATAGTGCTCGGCGTAGCGGGTAAAGGCATCGTGATAGGCGAACAGGCTGATGTCATCCAGGCCGGCAAAGCTCGCTCGAATACTCTGCTCTTTGTTGAGCAGTTCGGTTTGAAAACGCTCCAGGTTGGCATTCAGTTCCTCGGGGTTTACGCCCTCAAGTTCGCTCAGTACATTCCGGATGTCTTTCGCCATGTCCAGTGCCAGCATCGGGTCTACCCATATATGTGGGTCTTCGCCGTCGCCGTGATCGTGATGATGGGCGTCGGATTCGTGATCATGCCCATGCTCATCATGATGCTCGTCGTGCTCAGATTCTCCACCTTCGCTCTCCAGGAAAGCCACCGCCCGGCCGGCGAACTCCTTGCCACCGAGCAGACGGTTGAGGAAGGTTTCCATATCCGGGCCGACCCAGAAGATGACATCCGCTTGTTCCAGGGCACGCCGCTGAGAGGGCTTCATGCTGTAGTTATGAGGGCTGGAACCGGGTGGTACCAGTGTTGAGACCTCCACACTGTCACCCGCGACGGCTTTGACCAGAAGTTCAACAGGTTTAATGGACGCAACCACATTGGTAGCGGCGGCGGGTGTTGCGATAGCCAGGGCTGAGAGAGCAATGGCCAGGCGGGTGATTTTCTGCGGCATGGTATATCGAATCCTGCATGTGCGTGAAACGTTATAATATAACAATATTTGTCGTGGATGCAAAAGCCGCCCATGCGAAACCGCAGGATGGCCGCTATAATGCGCCCTTTATAAATCGGCCACTTATTTTCAGGATGGTTTCATGACAGTACGCACCCGAATTGCCCCGTCGCCCACCGGCGATCCACACGTTGGTACCGCCTACGTGGCCCTGTTTAACCTTTGCTTTGCCCGTCAGCACGGCGGCCAGTTCATTCTGCGCATCGAAGACACCGATCACGCCCGCAGTACCGCTGAATCCGAGCAGGACATTCTGACTGCGTTGCGTTGGCTGGGTCTGAATTGGGACGAGGGTCCCGATGTTGGCGGCCCCCACGGCCCGTATCGCCAGTCTGAGCGCAAGCACATGTATGGTCAGTATGCTGAGGATCTGGTCACCGCTGGCCATGCGTTCTATTGCTTCCGTACACCGGAAGAGCTGGATGCCATCCGCGAAGAGCGTAAGGCTCAGGGCCTGAATCCCGGCATCAAGGGCGATCTGGAGCTGCCGGAAGACGAGGTGAAGCGCCGTCTGGATGCGGGTGATCCGTACGTTATCCGCATGAAAGTGCCCGTTGAAGGCGTGTGTGAAATTCAGGATATGCTCCGGGGTACCATTGAGATCGATTGGGCCCAGGTGGACTGCCAGATTCTGTTGAAGTCTGATGGGATGCCCACCTATCACCTGGCCAACGTGGTTGATGACCATTTGATGGGCATTACCCACGTGCTGAGAGGTGAGGAATGGATCAATTCCGCGCCCAAGCACAAGCTGCTGTACCAGTACTTCGGCTGGGACATGCCAGAGTTGTGTCACCTGCCGCTGCTGCGCAACCCGGACAAGAGCAAGCTGTCGAAGCGCAAGAACCCGACCAGTATCAACTTTTACGAGCGTATGGGCTTCTTGCCAGAGGCTGTGACCAACTACCTGGGTCGTATGGGCTGGTCCATGCCGGACGAGCGTGAGAAATTCACTCTGGATGAGATGATCGAGAACTTTGATATCCAGCGCGTGTCCCTGGGTGGCCCCGTGTTTGACGTGGAAAAACTGCGTTGGCTCAACGGCCAGTGGATTCGTGAGGAGCTGAGCGACGAGCAGTTCATGGCGCGGATGCAACAGTGGTGGTTTAACCAGGACGACTTGAAAGCCCTGGTGCCCCATATCAAGGGTAGGGCAGAAGTGTTTTCCGATGTGGCGCCCATGGCCCAGTTCATGTTCAGCGGCATGCTGAACCTGAAGCCGGAGGACTTTGCCCATAACAAACTGGATGAAGGCCAGATCAAGCGCGTGCTGCAGTTTGCCCTCTGGAAGCTGGAAGCCCAGCGCCACTGGAGCAAGGACACCATCTTTGCCGACATCAAGGCGCTGGCGAAAGCCATGGACCTGAAGATGGGCGATTTCATGTTCTCGATCTTTGTGGCCATTGCCGGAACGCCTAATTCCTGGTCGGTGATGGACTCCATGGCGTTGCTGGGGCCGGACATGACCCGCTCTCGTTTGCGTCATGCCCTTGAGGTTATGGGCGGCTTTTCCAAGAAAGAAACCAAGAAAGTGGAGAAGGAATACGTCGCTCTGGGTGTTTGATGAGCGGTTTGTTGGTTAATTGAACGATGCGAACAGGGATGTTCAAAAAACTTTAAAAAAAGCGGAATCGGGTGTTGACGCCCCAAGGGCGGATCCTTAATATACGCATCCGTTGAGGGGCCATAGCTCAGCTGGGAGAGCGCAACACTGGCAGTGTTGAGGTCAGCGGTTCGATCCCGCTTGGCTCCACCAATTTCTAGTCCCCTTCGTCTAGTGGCCTAGGACTCCGCCCTTTCACGGCGGCAACAGGGGTTCGAACCCCCTAGGGGACGCCAATTAGGCTTGACGGTTTAGTCCACCGGATAGCCATCAAAAAAACCGCCTTCGGGCGGTTTTTTTGTGTCTGAACGAATGATCGGCGGGATTCGCGCCGTTTAGGGCGCCAATCCCGGGTGGCCGGTTCAGGCTCGTATGGCAATAGCGCCTTTGCCCACTCCCTCGTAGGCTTTTACCCGGATTTCCTCTCCGGAGAACTCCGCTTTCAGTTTGTCCGCAATGTGGGCGGCAATCAGCTCTACGGTTGTGTCCGTTTCCAGCATGTATACGCTGTGCTCAGGCAGTGTCAGGGCAAACTCCCCCTGGTTGGCCTCATATTCGAAGGTGATGTAGCCAATGCCATCCTCGCCCACGAATCGGCGAGCCACGTCTTCTTCTGTGCCTACATAGATATCCTGCCAGAGCTTCGCCCAGCGTTCTTCGAGGTCGTAGGCCCGGTGTCCGTTGCGGTCAATGCGGATCGGGGAGCGATGCCCATGGGCAATGCGCTGGCAGTTGCCCAGGTGCTTTTTCAGGCCGTGAACATAGTGGTAGTAGGCGCCTTCGATGACTTCTTCGCGCAGGTTGATGTCGACGGAGATGACATTGCCGGGCAGAACGGCTTTAAGCTCCTTTTCCAGCAGGGCGGCCACGGCAGACGGGACGACCCGGTCCGAGGACAGCCAGACAACGGCTTCGTCCGGCGAGCTATGCTCGATGTGACCGCCGCCAGAGAGTGCCCAGCGGAAAGTGTTGGGCGCGTCCTCGCTCCATTGCAGGCCTTGATATCCGCGGGGAATCACCAACCGGTGGTCCACGCGTTCGTCAATCACCCTTTTGATGGTGCGCTTGACGTTGCTGAAGTCAAAGACCATGCCCTGGTCGTCCAGTTCTCCTCCCAGCACCACATCGGCAATCCAGCTTTCGCCAACCAATCCTCGAGCGGGATCCAGATAGGCGAAATCAATCACAGTGAGGTTGTCGACAAAGAGATGGTTCATGAAGGGTCCGGCGTGGTCAGGTTGCATGATGGCGGAATTCTAGCAAAAATCGCTGCATTCAGCAGTTTCAGGGGGCGCATCATAAACGCGAATCATAGCATCAAGGATCCGCAGTTTCCGGCATTGGTGCTGGCAGCCGGCCAGGCGAGACGAATGGGGTGTTACAAGCAGGCTTTGAAGCTGCCAGGTGGCGGTTCATTGCTAGGGCACGCTATTGGTCAGGCGCGGCAGCTATCGGCGCAGACGTGGGTGGTTGCGGGCGCAGGCTTCCCTCTGGTGCGCTTTCGCTGCAATCGGCAACCGGCGCGCTGGGTGGTTAACGAGCGTTGGCGGGAGGGCTTGTCGACGTCGTTGATTGCCGGCCTGCAGGCACTTTCTCCCGCTGCTTTGGGTGTGTTTGTGCTGTTGGCAGACCAGCCCTTACTGGATACCGAAGGGCTCAGACGGCTGTCCGCAAACGCCCGGCGGAAGCCAGAGGTGCCCTGGGCAGCCAGTTATGGCAAGCGGGTAGGCGTGCCAGCCTGGATTCCGAAATCGCTCTGGGGAGATCTGTTATTGCTTAAGGGCGATGCGGGGGCGGGGGTAGTTCTGAACCGGGCCGGAACCCGTCCGGTTGAAATAGCCGGGGTGCAACAGGACGTTGACACCCCTCAGGACTGGCAGCAGGTCCGTGGGCAATTAGCCGAACAGGCCGGATAACCAGGCGATTCCTACGCTGAAAATACCCAGACTGATGGCCAAGCCAACGGTATAGATGCGCGAGTTGGCCGAGCGCTGCTGAGACACGTACAGATCGATGGTGCGCTGGGCAATGTCCTCGGCGGTCTCCCGGGAAATCTCGTGGGCCTGCTGAATGGCTTCTGACTGCAGGGTTTGCCAGAACTCGGTGTCGATGGTCTGTACGCTGGTGATGTGATCCTTCAACTCCGCCATGTGCTCGGAGGTGACCCCGGCGTTTTTGGAGAGTTCTTTTTTCAGGGAGGTAAGTTCGCGACCCAGGTTCAGGTTCACTTCGGCGGCCACTTCGTCGCGCAGGTTGCGGGTGCGTTCATCCAGCATCTTGCTGAGTGACTCCAGGCGCTCCTCAATGGTGGCTTCCTGCTTGCTGCGGGTTTCGTCCAGCGCACGCTTGAGGTGATCGAACTGCTCGTCGAAAAGGGAACTGAGCAGTTCATGCAGCCGGTTGTTGATATGAGTCTTGACCGCCGAGCGGGCAATCTGCTCAATCAGGTCGCTGGTCAGAGGCACCACATTCGGGGCGCTTTGGCCGTTCAGGCCGCTTTCTGCTTTTGGCGACAGTTGCACAGAGGCATCCTCCGGAAAGTCCATGGGTTCGTCATCTGACTCGCGCAGGTCATGGCCGTTCATTTCAACAGGTGCTTCTGGCACGTTCCCCTGCTCGACGTCACTGGCCAACTGCTCCAGCATCAGGTTGAGACCTTCGTTGTGAGGCGGCTTGGTAAGGATGTTGTAGACACCAAAGTTGCGCGCTTCCTCCATAAAGGAAGAGGATTTCTTGGAGGTACACATGATGATCGGAATGCCGGCCGTTTCCGGGTTGTTCTTGATGGCCTTGGTGGCTTCCACGCCATTCATGCCGGGCATCAGGTGATCCATAAAGATCACGTCTGGCCGGTCGTGGCTCTTCAGGAAATCCAGCGCTTCTTCTGCTGATCCCGCCATGTTCACTTCCATGTCCCGACTCTCGAGCAGTTTGCTTAGCGCAAACCTGGCAACTTTGGAGTCGTCCACCAGCAGAGCATTTTTGATTGCCATGTCACTACCTCAACCTGTTACTGCAAACGCGTGGGTGCTGCGACCGGGTGATTACCAGCCTTCCAGTTGCGGGCACTGGGTTGCCCGATAACTCTTTTCCCGATAACAGACACCGGGTTCCGTGGTGCGGGCGGTAAACACTTCGCCGGCCGCGGTTGTCAGGCGAACCTGTCCATAGGGTTCACCATGGCGGAAAGTGGCCTCGATGGAGCTGCCGTTAGGGTTGCGCAGCAGGCCTTTGCCGTGGAACTTGCCTTCCATGTACTGGCCATCGTATTTCTTTCCGTCAGCAAAGACTTCCGAGCCCTTGCCATGAAATTCGCCGTTGGAGAATTCGCCTTCGTAGGAGCGTCCGTCCGGGTAGGTGAGGGCGCCCTGGCCGTGGAATTCATCATTCCGAAAGCCGCCAACGTACAGCATGCCATCGGCGGTGGTCAGGGAACCATGGCCATTCATACGGCCCTGCTCCCAGTTTCCGGTCAATATGTCGCCGTTGGCCAGGGTAAGCGTGCCCTTGCCGTGGAACTGATCGTTCTGGAACTGGCCGGTATAAGTCGTGCCGTCTGCGGAGCGCCAGCGCCCCTCACCGTGCCGTTCGCCCCGTTTCCAGTCGCCCTCGTAGCGGCTTCCATCGGAGTACCAGGCGGTACCGGAACCATCAAACTCGGCGTCCACGAAGTGGCCTTCATAACGCAGGCCGGAGCTATCTTCCCAGGTGCCATCACCAGTGGTGATGCCGCCGCGCCATTCACCATTCCTGTAGTTTACGGTGGTGAAGGCTTCCAGTTTGCCGACCAGCGTGAGTTCGTCGCCGGCTTCCAGTGCCACTGAATTGCTCCAGGACTGGTATCCGGGCTTTTCGATGGTGATGTCATAGAGGCCGGGGTCCAGCTCCAGGTCCAGGCGGGTGGCGCCATAGGATTTACCGTTGATCGTAACCTGATCGCCCACCACGTTGGAGCGTAACACCAGGGTGCCGGTTTTCGGAGGCTCGGGCGCGGGTTTCGTCTCCGGCACGTCGCGTTGGGAACGCATAGCCGAAACTGGTTCGGCCATGGCCAGCATTTCCGGGTTTTCGGGCATTGGTTCAACGGTGAACGGTTCGCTGTTTGCTGCTGTTTCGGTCTGTTCGCCGGTGGCCGGAAGCGCGTTGTCGACGGGCTGCGGCGTCTCCGGAGTGTCTGCCAATGGTGTCTCGCGGGTATCAGCAAACAGCGGCTCTTCAGCCACAGGTGCGGGTGTTTCGGCTTCAATCCGGGTTGTGGGTGTTTTCGCGGCTGAGGTTTCCGGCGCGGTGGCATGCTCCACGGTTTGCGCCAGAGCCGGAGCTGTGGTGTCGGTGGTATCCAGATCCTTGCGAACCGATGCGAATCCGGCAGTAACCAGAAGCATGAGCGCAAGTGCATTGATGAACAGCAGCGGCCTGAAATCGACCATGACAAAACCTCTTGATCCAAGTGTTCCGGATGCTTTGTTATGGGTTCATCTTAACCACTGTCTGCAACGTTATGTAACAGAAAGTGTCTGAACTTGATCAGAATGCCGGTCGTATCACATTTTGTCCGGAAGCCGATCATGGTTAAGTTGCTCCCAGGACTTCATGTAAACATCGGCTTCATATTGATAGGGAGACCGGAACGGGGTCAGAACAAAATCGAATATCAGGAAAAAGGAGCCGATCGACAGCCAGGCGATCGTCAGGGTGCTGATGGTCGTGGCCTGTTCCTCCGGATTCGAGTTGACGAACTCCTGCAGCATCGGGATCAGGTCACCGGCCATGACTACCGGGTTGAAGCTGGCCAGGACAAAGGGCAGCCAGAAGGCAATGAAGATGGGGAAGAAGCCGTAAGACCACAGCACACGCCGTAACAGGTAGATAGCAACTTCCCGCCAGAATCGCTGTCGAATCTCGGGAACTTTGCGGATTCGCTCGAGATACTGGCGTCGTTCGGCCCACCAGGCGGCAACTTCAGGGGCGTCGATGTGGGATTTGTCTGGGCTGCGGTCTGTCATGGATTGGCAGGCTACCTTGTTGAGTCCGTTCCGTGCATGATATCCGATACTACGTGTTACCCTGTAATTCTCCAATTGTTCTATACACAGGATTTTTTAATGGCTGCAGTGACTGACAACGCAATCCATCCGGCTTTTGAGAAACTTCGCAGTCACCGGATCGGCACCCTGAACCTTGAGGTTGAGGAGTATCGCCATAAAAAGACCGGTGCACGCCATCTTCACCTGGCGGCGGATAACGACGAGAACGTATTCTTCGTTGCTTTGCGAACGTTCCCGATGGATTCGACCGGTGTCGCCCACATCCTGGAGCATACCGCCCTGTGCGGCAGTGAGCGTTACCCGGTGCGTGATCCGTTCTTCATGATGATTCGCCGCTCCCTGAACACTTTCATGAACGCGTTCACCAGCAGCGACTGGACTGCTTATCCCTTTGCCAGCATGAACCGCAAGGACTTCGATAATCTGCTGTCGGTGTACCTGGATTCCGTGTTCTTCTCCAAGCTGGACCCGCTGGATTTTGCACAGGAAGGTCATCGCCTGGAATTTGACAAGCCGGATGACCCATCCAGCGACCTGGTCTACCGGGGTGTGGTCTACAACGAGATGAAAGGGGCGATGAGTGCACCTACCTCCCAGCTCTGGCAGAACCTGACCAGCCATCTGTTCCCGACCACGACTTATCACTACAACAGCGGCGGCGAGCCGGACCATATTGTCGATCTGAGTTATGACGACCTGGTGAAGTTCTATCGCCACCACTACCACCCGAGCAATGCGATTTTTGCGACCTACGGCAATATCCCGGCCCGGGAACACCACGAGAAGTTTGAAGAGCTGGCGCTGAAACGGTTCGATCGGCTGGATATTGAACTGCCGGTGAAAGACGAGAAGCGCATGTTCGCGCCGGTCCGGGTAGAGCAGGGCTATGCGGTAAATGAAGGTGAGAGCACCGACAACAAGACCCACATTGTGATGGGGTGGTTGCTGGGCCACAGCTTCGACCTGCAGGAAAATCTTGAAGGCCAGTTATTGTCTGCCGTCTTGCTGGAAAACAGCGCATCGCCGTTGATGCGGGCGCTGGAAACCACAGACCTGGGCCATGCGCCGTCTCCCATGTGCGGGCTGGAGGATTCCAACCGGGAAATGACCTTCGTTTGCGGTATTGAGGGCAGCGAGCCGGAGCGCAGGGCGGATCTGGAACAGCTGATTGAGTCTACGCTGCAGAAGGTGGTGGATGACGGTGTCAGCCAGGAGCGCCTCGAGGCCATCCTGCATCAGTTGGAACTGCACCAGCGGGAGATTGCCGGAGACCAGTTCCCCTACGGCTTGCAACTGATCATGAGCGCGATTGCCCCCATGGTTCATGGTGGTGATCCGGTGGAACTGCTGGATCTCGAGCCGGTATTGGCGACATTGAGGGAAAAGATCAAGGATCCCGAGTATGTGCCCGGGCTGATCCGGCGCAAGTTGCTGGAGAACCCGCACCGGGTAACCCTGACTTTGCGCCCGGATGAAAAACTCGAAGGCCGTCGTCAGCAGGCCATCAAGGATGCCCTTGCCCGGCGCAAGGCGGAGCTGTCCGACGATGATATCAGCCATATTGTGCAGCGTGCTCAGGCACTGGAAGAGCGCCAGATGCGCAAGGATGATGATTCCATACTGCCCAAGGTTGGGCTGGATGATGTGCCGCTGCAGATGCCGGAGCCGGAGGGACGGTACGATGCCGAAACCGGTGCGACCGTTTATTCCCGAGGCACTAATGGCCTGGTGTATCAGCAGGTGGTGCTACCGCTGCCGGCTCTGAGCAAAGACGAACTGTTGCTGTTGCCTTATTACACCACTCTGATTTCCGAAGTGGGGTGTGGAGAGCTGGATTACTTGCAAATGCAGGATCGTATTTCTGCGGAATCTGGCGGCATCGGCGCTTCTTTTACTGCCAAGGGGCAGATTGATGATGTTCAGGCCATGACCGGCTATCTGATTTTCAGTGGCAAGGCGCTGAGCCGCAACAGCAAAGCGCTGACCCGTCTGCTGAAGGATGTCTACACCGGGGCCCGTTTTGACGAAAAAGAGCGTGTTCGTGAGATCATTGCCCAGATCCGGGCTCGCCGTGAGCAGGCGGTGACGGGCAGCGGGCATGCCCTGGCCATGGGCGCAGCGGCTCAGGGCGTCAGTTCCGGTGCCTGGTTGTCGTACCGTCTGGGTGGTCTGGCTGGAATTCGTGGTACCAAGGAGCTTGATCAGCAGCTCAAAGATGAAGCCGGCCTGGCCGATTTCTGTGGCAAGCTGGCCGCGCTGCACAACCGTATTCGCAGCCAGAACCGCCAGTTCCTGCTGATTGGTGAGGACGACCAGTTGTCGCCCATGCTGGATGAGTTGGGCACTTGCTGGAGCGGAGTGTCTGCAGAGGGTGAGGGTAACTGGTCCATGGAGCCGGTCAGCTACAACACCCGGGAGGCCTGGCTGACATCTACCCAGGTCAATTTCTGTGCCAAAGCCTACCCGACGGTTGCGGTGGATCATCCCGATGCGGCTGCGCTGACGGTACTGGGAGGCTTTCTCCGGAACGGTTATCTGCACCGGGCCATCCGTGAAAAAGGCGGGGCCTACGGTGGTGGCGCCGGCCAGGACAGCGTGAATGGTGTTTTCCGGTTCTTCTCCTATCGCGATCCACGCCTTGCGGAAACCCTGGATGACTTCGATGCAGCGCTGAACTGGTTGTACAGCGAAGCGCATGAGCACCAGGCTCTGGAAGAGGCTATCCTGGGTGTGATCGGCCAACTCGACCGCCCCCGCTCGCCAGCCGGAGCGGCTCGCCATGCTTACCACAACAGGCTGTTCGGGCGTACGCCGGAGCAGCGCGCACGTTTCCGTGAGAGGGTTCTTGGTGTCACTCTGGACGAGCTTAAGCGCGTGGCCAAGACCTGGCTTGCGCCTGAAAAGGCCAATGTGGCCGTGGTGACAAGCCCCGACAACCGTGCGGTTGTGGAAGGGCTTGGCATGGACATTCAGGAACTTTGATCTGACTGGCAGAGGGCCATTGGCTCTCTGCCGGGTTTCCTGCCTCAGCGGTGCCGCTTCAGGCCCGTTGTCACCATGATTCTGGTCGAGATTTCCTCAACGGAATACGCCGTAGTATTCAGATAGGGAATCCGCTCCCGCTTGTACATTAATTCGATTTCTTCAATCTCATGCATGCATTGTTGCAGCGACGAGTAGCGGGAGTTTGGCCGGCGCTCGTTACGAATGGTGGCAAGGCGTTCCGGTTCGATGGTCAGGCCAAACAGTTTTTCCTTATGGGGCCGGAGCGCGGCGGGCATCTTCTGGTCGTCCAGATCTTCTTCGGTAATCGGATAGTTGGCGGCCTTGATGCCATACTGCAGGGCCAGGTACAGGCAAGTGGGCGTTTTACCGCTGCGGGATGCTCCGATCAGAATCAGGTCGGCCTCGTCGTAATGCCGGGTGCGGGCACCGTCGTCATTGTCCAGCGCAAAGTTGACTGCGTGGATCCGACGCTCGTAGCTGCCCGCGTTATTGATGGAGTGGGATTTGCCTACGGAGTAGGAGGACGACGAGTTGAGTTCCTGCTCCAGAGGGTTCAGGAAGGTTCCGAAGATATCTACCATAAAGCCGTCGGCCCGGCTGATGATTTCCCTGATGCCGCCATTAACGATGGTGTCGAATACCAGCGGCCGTTCCCCATCGATTTCCGACGCTTTGTTGATGCGGCTGACAAGATCCCGGGCCTTCTCCTCATCGTCGATATAGGGCACGGTAACCCGCTCAAACTCGATTTTTTCAAACTGCGCCAAAAGGGCATGGCCGAGCGCTTCTGCCGTAAGGCCAGTGCCATCAGAGATAAAAAACGCCGTTCTTTTCATGGTCGTATCCGGTCTGGTTTGAACTTGTTCCCGGGAGTCTTTGGTTGCCTCCCTAGGTAATTTCCGCAGCTTACAGTATCATACACGCCAGATTCGAGACTCCGCGCTACACAGACTCAAGGGAGACACGCTTTGGAAGATTACATTATCTGGTTTGACCACCTGGGAATGTCCGACGTAGACCGGGTTGGAGGCAAGAATGCCTCCCTCGGTGAAATGATCAGTAATCTCGCCAATGCTGGTGTTACCGTCCCTGGCGGTTTCGCTACCACTGCTCATGCTTACCGTGAATTCCTGGCCACCGACGGCCTGAAAGACCGCATTGACGAAGCCCTGGATGCCCTGGATGTCAACGACGTTAACGAACTGGCGCGGGTTGGCTCCCAGATTCGCCAGTGGGTAATCGACACCGCGTTTCCGGAAGTTCTGGATAACGCCTTGAAAGAAGCCTATGCCAAGCTTCAGGCCGGTAACGATCAGATGGCTGTCGCGGTGCGTTCCTCCGCCACCGCCGAGGATCTTCCTGATGCCTCTTTCGCCGGCCAGCAGGAAACTTTCCTGAACGTGGTGGGACTGGAGCAGGTTCGTACCTCGGTGAAGGAGGTGTTTGCCTCCCTGTTTAATGACCGGGCGATCTCCTATCGCGTGCACCATGGTTTCGATCACAAGCTGGTAGCGTTGTCTGCCGGTATCCAGAAGATGGTTCGCAGTGAAACCGCTTCCAGCGGTGTTATGTTCACCCTGGATACCGAGTCCGGTTTCCGCGATGTGGTGTTTATTACCTCCTCATACGGCCTCGGTGAAACTGTGGTGCAGGGTGCCGTAAACCCTGACGAATTCTACGTACACAAACCGACCCTGGAAGCCGGACGTCCGTCGGTATTGCGCCGTAACCTCGGCAGCAAGGCCATCAAGATGGTTTACCATTCCGAACCGGGTGAGGGTAAGTTTGTTGAAACCGTGAAGGTGGAGCAGGAAGACCGTAATCGTTTTTCCATCACCGATGCGGAAGTGGAAGAACTGGCCAAGCAGGCCATGATCATTGAAAAGCATTACCAGCGCCCGATGGATATTGAGTGGGCTAAAGATGGTGATGACGGCAAGATCTACATCGTTCAGGCCCGGCCGGAAACGGTCAAGAGCCGCGCAGCTGCCAATGTGATGGAACGTTATCTGCTGAAGGAAACCGGCAAAGTGCTGGTGGAAGGTCGCAGTATCGGCCACAAGATCGGCAGTGGCCCGGTGAAGATCATCACCAGCATTAACGAAATGGACCGGGTACAGGCTGGCGACGTGCTGGTTACCGATATGACCGACCCGGACTGGGAGCCGGTGATGAAGCGGGCTTCCGCCATTGTTACCGACCGTGGCGGCCGTACCTGCCATGCGGCCATTATTGCCCGGGAGTTGGGTATTCCGGCGGTTGTGGGCTGTGGCGATGCCACCGAGGTGCTCAAGGATGGTCAGGACGTGACCGTCTCCTGCGCCGAAGGTGACACCGGTATGATCTACGAGGGTGCTCTGGACTTCGAGCTGCGTGAGAATACCGTGGACTCCATGCCCAACATTCCGTTCAAGATCATGATGAACGTGGGTAACCCCGACCGAGCCTTTGACTTCCAGGCGCTGCCCAATGAAGGTGTGGGCCTGGCCCGCCTTGAGTTCATCATTAACCGGATGATCGGCGTGCACCCGAAAGCGCTGTTGAACTTTGACGGTCTGCCCCGTGACATCAAACAGACCGTGGAAAAGCGCATTTCCGGCTATGCCTCACCGGTGGATTTCTACGTGGACAAGCTGGTGGAAGGCATTTCCACCCTGGCAGCGGCGTTCGCTCCGAAGAAAGTGATTGTGCGTTTGTCCGACTTCAAATCCAATGAGTACGCCAATCTGATTGGCGGCACTCTGTACGAGCCGGACGAAGAGAACCCGATGCTGGGCTTCCGCGGAGCGTCGCGCTATATCTCCGATACCTTCCGCGACTGTTTCGAGCTTGAGTGTCGGGCTCTGAAGAAAGTCCGCAATGAAATGGGCCTGACCAACGTTGAAGTGATGGTGCCGTTCGTACGGACTGTCGGCGAAGCTGAGCAGGTGGTGAATCTGCTGGCGGAAAACGGCCTGAAGCGTGGTGAGAACGGCCTGCGGGTCATCATGATGTGTGAACTGCCGGCCAATGCCATTCTGGCGGAGCAGTTCCTGGAGCACTTTGATGGCTTCTCCATTGGTTCCAACGATCTGACTCAGCTGACGCTCGGTCTGGACAGGGATTCTGGCATCATTGCCCACCTGTTCGATGAGCGTAACGATGCGGTAAAGGCGCTCTTGTCCAACGCTATCCAGGCCTGCAAGAAAACCGGTAAGTATATTGGCATCTGTGGTCAGGGCCCGTCAGATCATCCGGATCTGGCCAAGTGGCTGATGGATGAGGGCATTGATACTGTGTCTCTGAACCCGGATTCGGTACTCGATACCTGGTTCTTCCTGGCCGACGAGAAGATCGACTGATCACCAACACTTGGGAAAAGGAGAGCGACAACGTGAGCAAGATTATTACTCCGGATCTGTGTGACGAATTTCCGGAAGTGCAGGTGGTCGAACCTGGCTTCAATAATTACGGTGGCGTGCGCCAGTTCGGCGGTGAGATCGTGACCGTGAAGTGTTTTGAAGACAACTCAGTGGTGAAAGAGCAGGTTGGGCTGCCCGGGAACGGCCGCGTGATGGTGGTTGACGGTGGCGCGTCCAAGCGCAATGCCCTGCTGGGGGATATGCTGGCCGAGAAAGCCGCGGAAAACGGCTGGGCTGGCCTGATCATCTATGGCTGCATCCGTGATGTAGATGAGATTGGACAGACTAATCTGGGCGTTCAGGCCCTGGGTACCGTACCGCGCAAGACTGAAAAGCGTGGTATCGGTGATCTGAATATCCCGGTGACCTTCCACGGTGTGACGTTCAAGCCCGGGCAGTACGTGTATGCCGATAACAATGGCATCATCGTCTCCGAGAAGCCGCTGGTTTAAGCCGCGGCCTCGGCACAGACAAAAACGGCGGCCTTTGGGCCGCCGTTTTTTATTGGGTTACTTCTATGATGTTGATCCCGAGCAGATAACCATCACCATCAGGCTCACAACGCACCACCTCGCCGAGCGTCTCCAGGGGCGGGAACTGATCTCCAGCGGACTCCATTCGGGTTCTCAGCTCCTCGCCAATCCTGAACGGTCGTTCCACTGCTGCTTGCATACCGGCGGCACTGAGATCCCGGCAGATACCGGTGTGGATTTCACCATCGTTGCCGATAATCGTGATGGTGCTGTTCACCTGCATACGATGGAAGTCGCGCTTCTCAGAGTAATCTTTCATCACCTTTACGCCCAGTTGTCGGTTTTTCTTGTCGGTTTGAGCATGGGAATGATCAGGGCCAGCAGTACGCCGCCAAACACGAGGCCCGCGCCCAGAAGCATGAAATCAGATTCTTTGCTGGCCTCAAGACGCTCATTTTCCGCTGTCAGTACTTCCAGATCATTCCGCAGTTTCTGGTTTTCTTCGCGCAATTCACGGTTACGACGCTCAAGATTGATGGAGTCAGCGGCAATATTCTTGATGCGTTGTAGTTCAGTTTGCAGGTCTTCCGCCCGATTGGAAAGATTATTCTCGGCATTCTGCAGAGAATTTCGTTCTTCGGTAACGGCGGCCAGTTGCTGACGAGCTTCAGCCAGCTCAGATTGGGTTTCGTCCAGTTGACGACTGACCCGACGAAGCTGATCAGCTGCGATCGGTTCGTTGCTCAGGTATTGGCTCGCAACCCAGCCTTCCGTCCCTTTCGGCGTGCGTACGCGGGTGTAATTGTCACCGGTTTCCAGCACTTCCAGTGGCGTCCCACTGGGGAGGGCATTTTCGATGATACGGTACTGCGTGCCGGCGCCCGAGCGCACAGGCAGGTAGAGTTGATCATCGACCCAGACGGTGCGCGCCTGCGCAACGGAAACGGAGCTGACAATAAGCACAAGGCTGAAAAGGAGACGGAGCGGTGTCACGGAGTACGTTCCCTGATAGTGATATTACTGATGATTTAAACCCGCAATTCTGTCATAAGGTGGCCGCTATTCAAGCACCTCAGCGTTACAATCCGCTCATGCTGGCGGCCGCTTTGTTCAGGGCAGCACCACCTTGTAGGGTTTAACGATTACTTTTTCATACACGCCGGCATCGACATAGGGATCGGCATCGGCCCAGGCCTGAGCTTTCTCCAGCGATTCGAACTCAGCGATGACCAGGCTGCCACTGAAGCCTGCTTCGCCAGGATCGGGCGAATCAATGGCCGGATGGGGGCCGGCTACCAATAACCGGCCTTCGGCCTTGAGCTGTTCCAGTCGGGCCAGGTGGGCAGGTCGGGCTTCTTTGCGCAGGGGCAGGCTGTTGGCGATGTCTTCGCTGATGATGGCGTAATACATGGGTTCTCCGATCTGTGATCAGCTGAGGTTAGGGGCACTGCCTGAAGGCTGATACACTGGTGCCCGTTTCGTTATTCAGGATTGTTCGTGACTATACCCCAAGACTCCAGAACGTGCATTGATCTGCATTGCCATAGCACGGCATCCGATGGCGCGCTGTCTCCAGAGGCCCTGATAGCCAGAGCCGTTGAGCAGGGGGTTAGCCATCTGGCATTGACCGATCATGACACCATCGCAGGTCTCGAGGTGGCGAGAAGTGCGGCGTCAGGTTCCGTTTTGTCCCTGATTAACGGTGTGGAGCTTTCCTGTGTCTGGCGCAGTCATACCATTCATGTGGTCGGGCTCGATTTTGACGAACGTGATCCTGCGTTTCTCGCCGCACTTGAGCGCCAGAACGAAAACCGCTGGCAGCGAGCTCGGATGATAGCCGACAGGCTAAGCCGCCTGAACGTGGACCAGCTTCTTGAGCGGGCGACGAAAGTGGCCGGAGGGGACGTGCCCGGGCGCCCGCATTTTGCCGAAGTTCTGGTGGAAGACGGTGTTGTACCCAAGGTGGCGCACGCGTTTAAACGGTATCTGGGAACTGGCAAGCCAGGAGATGTAAAGGCGTGTTGGCCGGAGTTGCCGGAGGTGGTGCAATGGATCGTGGCGGCCGGCGGGATTGCTGTGCTGGCGCATCCCAGGAAATATCGTCTCACAGCAACCCGTTTACGGGCATTAACTGCGGATTTCGGCCGTGCCGGAGGGCAGGGCATTGAGGTGTCAGTGTCGGGCCAATCCAGTGGCGATCTGGGTTTTGTGGCCGAGCTGGCGCGGCGGGAAAAACTCTGGGCCTCTCAAGGCAGTGATTTTCACTTCCCGGGAGCTCCCTGGTGTGAGCTGGGGCGCATAATGAAAATGCCAGAGGGGCTGGAGCCCGTCTGGCATCATTTTCGGCAACCGATTGAAGCCTGAGGCTTCAATCCGGCGCGTGGAACAACAGGTAGAGGTCGGTCAGCGAGTCCGGGATGGCCTCTGCCATCTTGGCTGACAGCTTCTCGTCATTCCGGACTTTCTGGAAGTCCTCGTCCTCAAACAGGCCGGACAGTGTCAGCATCGGCACCATAAGGTCCGCCACTTCATCCTCATCCGCAGCCTGAAGCCAGGCCTCCTCGTGCTCGAGGAAGGTATCGACAAAGCCCGCGCACCAGTTTTCCAGAGCGTTCATCGGGTCGCCGTCTTCTGGCTCCGGCAGCTCCAGTGGCTGGCCCATATCCAGGGCGTAGGCCATATCCCGTGCAAGCTCATTTACACAATGGGTAAACGTGTCGGGAATGCCGGTATCCGGCAACTGATCTGTGCCTGTGGCAAGGCGGAAGAGGTCTTCCGCCTTCAGGCTGACCGGCCCGATCACGCTGGCACACACCACGCCATGGAACCCGAAAAAGTCCAGGGCATGATCTCCCCAGGGTTCTGCGAACAGAATGTCTTCCAGCGCTTCGATGTCCGAGTTGCTCAGCATGATCAGTTACTCCCGGCCTGCTTGGCCTCTTCTGCCTTTTTGGCTTCTTCGGCCGCGCGTTGGCGCTTGCGGACCTCTCTTGGGTCATTATAGGCCCGGCCCGGAGTCACCGGGATAGCTTCCGATGCACTGGCTTCCTGAGTCTCTTCTTTCTGCTGCGCTGGCTTTTCGGTGGCCGGAGCTGGCTCGGCTTTTAGGGGCTCTGCAGTCTGCTCCGGTTTGTCAGCGGGTTTTTCGCTGTTGGATTCGGCCTGCTTCTCGGGCGCGGTATCTACTTCAGGCTCGGTTTTAGCGGCCTCGGCTTTCTGTTCCGGCGCCTTGTCGGCTTTATCCTCGGCAGCCTTCTGATCAGAAGCCGCGCCGGTTTCCGGCTCAGACGCCTTCGGTGAGTCAGCCTTGGCTTGCCGGGGTGCCTTGGCCTCTGCCTTGACCGGTTCTTTGTCTTCGGCTTTGGCAGGCTCGGCGCTGGCCTTTTCTGCAGGCTGCTCGGCTTCTGTTGCGGTGACCTGCTCGGTACGCTGAGGCTTGGCGGCCTGTTTCTGCTCGGCTTCTGCCGGCAAGCTCTCCTTGTCACCCTTGTCTTCGGCAGCACCGGATTTTTCAGCGCTATCCGCAGAGCGAGGCTTGCGCTGGCGGCCTGAGCTGCGGCCTCTGCGGCCGTCAGACTTCTCTTTGCGGCTGCTCTCATCCTTTGCTTCAGGCTTGTCTTCTGCTGAGGGAGCCTCTTTCTGCTCGGCCTGTTCGGTTTTGGTCTCCGGCTTCTCGGCCATTTCCTGTTGTTCAGGCTTGCGGCTCTCTGGCGCAGTTTTGGTTTCCGGCGTTGTTGCGGCCGGTTGCTCGGCTTTATCTACGCGCGACTCACTGGCTTTAGCGTCCACAGGAGCTGTCTTGTCAGCCGCTTTTTCCGGCTGGGTATCTTTCTGGTGCTTCTCGCTGCGTTCCGCTTTGCGTTCTGCTGGCGTTGATGCCGGAGTCTCGGCGGGCGAGCCGTCCCGGTTACGTTGTCGGCGTGGTTTGCGTTGCTTGTCGTCACCGCCCTGCTTGTCGTTGGAAGGTCCCTTCTGGGATTCCTGCTGTTCCCGGTTGTCCTGCGGGCCTTTCTGGTCGCGCTGGGGACGGTTCCGGTTCTGGCCGCGGCTCTGGGAGTCCTTGCGGTTGTCCCGGCGGTTGTCATTGCCCTTGCTGTCGCCAGAGCGGTCGTCCCGGTTGGAACGGTTCTGGCCACCACGTTCACCGCGATTCTGATCGTCACCACGGCCACCACGATTGCGGCCCCGGTTGTCATCGCCACGGTTCTGCTGGCTACCCTGACGGCGATCATTGCCGCTGCGGTTGCCGCCGGTGCGTTGGTCATCGCGGGCAACGCGGGATTTGCGGCGATCCTGGCGGGCCTGGTTGCGACGCTCTTCACTCCGGTTCCGGTTAGTGTCGCGGTTGGCTTCCTGCTCCGGTTCTTCACCCCGGAAGAAGCACGCGATCTTCTTGCCCAGTTTGCGGAACAGGCCTTCTTCCTGCTCAGCAGCAGCCGTTGGCGCAGCGGCTGTCGGTGCTGGGGCTGGCGCAGAGGGGCGGATAGCTTTCACGGCGGCCTGTTCGCGCACCGGTTTCTCGGCACTTGCAACTTCTACGGCTGCCTCTTCCTCGCGCTCGCTGTACTGTTGAGCTACCTGATGGCTGGAGACATGCTCTGGAGAGGTTTCGTCCTGACGCAGGCGCAGAATCTCGAAGTGCGGCGTTTCCATGTTGGGCACAGGTGCGACCACAACCGCTACGCCCTGGCGGGCTTCAATGTCGGCCAGCTGCTTGCGTTTTTCGTTCAACAGGAAGGTGGCCACAGAAACCGGCACCATGGCTCGTACTTCTGCGGTCTTCTCCTTGGAGGATTCTTCGTAGATCAGGCGCATGATGCTCAGCGCCAGAGATTCGATACCCCGGATGGTGCCCTGGCCTTCACAGCGCGGGCAAACTTCGCTGCGGGTCTCGCCCAGTGAGGGGCGCAGACGCTGACGTGACATTTCCAGCAGGCCGAAACGAGAGATCTTGCCAACCTGAACGCGGGCCCTGTCGAGTTCCAGCGCTTCACGCATCTTCTGCTCGACTTCCCGCTGGTGTTTGGCTGGCGTCATGTCGATGAAGTCGATAACGATCAGGCCGCCCATATCCCGCAGGCGCAGTTGGCGCGCGATTTCTTCGGCCGCTTCAAGGTTGGTCTGCAGGGCCGTTTCTTCAATATCCTGGCCTTTGGTGGCCCGTGATGAGTTGATGTCAATGGACACCAGGGCTTCGGTCGGGTCGATGACAATCGAGCCGCCGGAGGGCAGTTTCACTTCGCGCTGGAACGCCGTTTCGATCTGGCCTTCGATCTGATAACGGCTGAACAGGGGGATCTCGTCTTTGTACAGCTTGATCTTGTTTTCGAAGGTGGGCATGACCGCACGAACGAAGCTCAGAACGTCTTCGTACACGCTTTCGGCGTCGATCAGGACTTCGCCGATGTCCTGGCGGAGGTAATCGCGCACGGCGCGGATGATCACATTACTTTCCTGATGGATCAGGAAAGGAGCCTTGCGCTCGCCGGCCGCCTGGGTGATGGCTTCCCAGAACTGTACCAGGTAGTCGAGGTCCCACTGGAGCTCTTCGGTGGTGCGGCCAATGCCGGCCGTACGCACAATAATGCCCATGGACTTCGGCACCTGAACGCCGTTCATCGCTTCTTTCAGCTGGGTCCGTTCTTCGCCTTCAATGCGGCGCGAAATACCACCGGCGCGGGGGTTGTTGGGCATCAGCACCAGGTAGCGGCCAGCCAGGGAGATAAAGGTGGTCAGGGCAGCGCCCTTGTTGCCACGCTCTTCCTTGTCGACCTGAACGATCACTTCCTGGCCTTCGGAGACAACATCCTTGATGTTGATTTTGCCCTCAATCTGCCCGGGCGACTTCTTGAAATACTCTTTGGAGATTTCTTTCAGGGGCAGGAAGCCATGGCGCTCTGCGCCAAAGTCAACGAAAGCCGCTTCAAGGCTGGGTTCTACCCGGGTAATGCGGCCCTTGTAGATGTTGGCCTTTTTCTGTTCGCGGGTACTGGATTCGATATCAAGGTCGAACAGCCGTTGGCCGTCAACCAGCGCGACGCGCAACTCTTCGGGATGAGTTGCATTGATCAACATTCTTTTCATGGAAAGAAAGGGTTCCTGTCGTTTGTTGGTGACAGAAAACCGGGGGGATTCGCATCAGCGAAGCAGGATGTGCGTGCCGCGGGCCCTTTACAGCAGGCAGGCCGGCGGCCAGACGGATCATACCCTTATGGGGTGCAATCCTGGGTGTCTGAGACCACCGCCGACATCCCGCCTGCCGGTGGGCAGGTCGAGGTCGAATAGGGTGAGAGTCTGTTGACGCATAATATCCGTTTCAGGTTCACACAAGCCCCTGGGTCTCACGTCGTATTGGTTTGCTGGACGGCCCGGGTTTGCGTGGCAATGATTCTTCGCGATGTCGCCCGACGGTTTTCCAGTCGGTTTTCCTCTCCCGGAGCAGGTAACAGCCTTTCTCGGTCTGGCCTGTGATTCCGGGAGTCTGTTTCCCGCTGCATCCGTTAATGATTGGTTTTGCAGCGTTCAAACTCTTAATCAGTATCGGTATACTGCTGCCGCTCCGGCTTCTGACCAGAGTTCGTCAGGCCGTAGACAAACGGCAGAGCACGCCGGAATATAACAGGTACGGCGTAGTCAGACAACTCCCAAATTGCGTCTGTCCCGGTTCGCGGGGCGGGCATACGGCACCGCAGGTCATCAACGCAAGGATTTTCATGTCGCGCACCCCCGATTCCCGCAAGTCAAAGGGCCGTCGCCCCGCCACGGACAAAGCCCGTGGTGTCGGAAAATCTGCTGTCAAAGCGGGGTCTGAGCGTGCTCCGGGGAAGGTGGCGACAGAGGTTCAGTGGATTACCGTTGATGAGGATATGGCAGGGCAGCGGGTGGATAATTTCCTGCTTGCACGATTGCGGGGGGTGCCCAAAAGCATTGTCTACCGCATTGTCAGAAAGGGTGAGGTGCGGGTAAACAAGGGGCGTGTAAAGCCTGATACCCGTCTTAATCCGGGGGATGTGGTCAGAATTCCGCCGCTGGTGCAGCAGGCCAGGGCGGAGCAGCCCAAGCCCGGCAGTCGGGTGCAGGGGGTTATGGAGGCTGCGGTCGTTTTCGAAAACGATGAAATGCTGGTGGTGAACAAGCCCTCCGGTATAGCGGTTCATGGCGGAAGCGGACTGAGTTTCGGTTTGATTGAAGTGTTGCGGTCGGCCCGGCCGGAAGCCAGGTTTCTGGAGCTGGTTCATCGTCTGGATCGCGATACGTCTGGTCTGGTAATGGTGGCTAAAAAGCGTTCCGCGTTGCGGTTTTTGCAGGATGAGCTGCGGCAGAAGCGGATTCGCAAGTATTACCACGCTCTGGTGGTCGGCAGTTGGCCGGAAAATGTTGATCGTGTTGCTGAGCCGCTGTTGCGTTTTGAGATGCCTAATGGCGAGCGTCGGGTTCGGGTCAGTGAGGAGGGCAAGAGTTCCCTGACTTTGTTTACCTGTTTGCAGCGATTTCAGGGGTATAGTCTTGTTGAGGCATCGCCGGTGACCGGCAGGACTCACCAGATTCGGGTACACAGTGCCTGGGCGGGTCATCCGATTGCGGGCGATGACAAGTATATGGATGATGCGAGCCTGAAAGCTTTCCGGGCCATTGGTGGGCAGCGCTTGATGTTGCACGCCAGGGCTCTTGAGTTTTCGCTTCCGGGTTCGGGTGAGCCCATGCGGCTGGAAGCAGTATACGACGGGCCCTTTTCCGGGGTGCTCGAAGAATTGACCAAGCGAAGCGGGAAGCGGTCTTGATGAAGGTAAAAGTCGTTATTTTTGACTGGGACGGAACGCTGATTGATTCAGTGGACCATATCGCTGACAGCCTGCACCAGGCGGCAACGGAGCTGGGGTATCCAGAGCTGGAGCGAGAGGCCTATCGCGACATTATTGGTCTGGGCATGATTGAGGCGCTGGAGAAGCTGTATCCGGGTCTGAGTCGTGAGGAGATGGTTCGTATTCGTGAAGGTTATGCCGGTTACTTCTTCAAGAAGGTGACCACGCCCCAGAATGTGTTCGACGGCATGGCCGATGTGGTTGCCGATCTCCGGGGTTCCGGGCGTGGGTGTTCGGTGGCGACTGGCAAGAGTCGGCGGGGTCTTGAATTGGCGTTGACCTCCAGTGGTCTGGGGTCGCATTTTGATATCACGCGCTGTGCGGATGAAACCCGGTCCAAGCCGCATCCGTTGATGCTGGAGGAAATCCTGGCGTTCTACGGCTATGAACCGGAAGAGGCTGTGATGATTGGCGATACCCGTTACGATCTGGAGATGGCTCAGCGTATTGGCATGCCCTCCATCGGTGTGGAGTGGGGGGTGCATAAGCGTGATGTGCTTGAGACCTATGATCCTCATGCAGTGGTGAATTCAGTGGCGGACCTCCGGAAGGTGTTGGGTCTGCGCTAACAGCAGGACGTTGCAAGTAAGGAAGACGAATGAGCGAGTGGGATTCGGATAAGCAGTCGGAGTGGGGCGACAAGCCCGTTGAGTCAGAAGCCCGGGGCGCCCGAGGTGGCTTGTTTGGCAGCAGGAAGCCGTCGATGCCGCCGGAGACGGGGCGTGATTGGCGTCTGATTGAAAAGCTGGTGATGTCATTGCAGGCGGAGCAGCGGCGCAGTCGTCGTTGGGGTATTTTCTTCAAGCTGCTCACGTTCGGATATCTGTTTGCGCTGCTGTTCATGATTCGTGCGCCCTTCGGAGAAGGCGTCGGGGCCACAGTGGGAAGCCATACCGCGCTGGTAGAGGTGAATGGCCCGATTGCTGCTGATGAGCTGGCCAGTGCAGATAACCTGGTCGGGGCATTGCGTGCCGCGTTTGAGGCCGAGAGCTCGAAGGCGGTTGTGCTGCGGATTAACAGTCCGGGTGGCAGTCCGGTGCAGTCCGGCTATGTCTATGATGAGATCAAGCGGTTGAGGGAGGAATATCCCGACAAGAAGATCTACGCGGTGATTTCTGATATTGGTGCATCGGGCGCTTATTACATTGCCGCAGCAGCCGATGAGATATACGCCAACCGGGCCAGTCTGGTCGGATCGATTGGTGTAGTGGCCGGTGGTTTTGGCTTCACTGAGGCGATGGAAAAGATTGGCGTGGATCGTCGTCTTTATACCGCAGGTGACAACAAGGCTTTCCTGGACCCGTTCTCGCCGGAGCAGGAGGAAGAGGTTGCGTTCTGGCAAGGCGTGCTTGAAAACACCCATAAGCAGTTCATTGAAGCGGTCAGGCAGGGGCGGGGCGATCGCCTGGCGGATGATCCCCGGCTGTTCAGTGGTCTGGTCTGGAGTGGTGAGCAGGCGGTAGAGCTGGGGCTTGTAGATGGTCTGGGCAGTTCATCCTGGGTCGCGCGCCAGTTGGTGGGCGAAGAGGAGCTTGTCGATTACAGTCGCAGCCGCTCTCCTTTTCAGAAGTTTGTGGATCAGCTGGGGGTCGCCGTTGGTGAAGGTGTCGCAACCCGGTTGATGGAGTCACGACTGGAGCTCCGATAAGTTGCCTCGGGCATCAGTCCAGCAATGGATTGATGCCCAGCTCTCTCAGTATACGGGTGAGTGCAATCAGCGGCAGGCCGATCAGGCTGTTGGGATCGTCGCCCTGAAGGCGGCTGAACAGGGCGATGCCAAGACCTTCCATCTTGAAGCTCCCCGCGCAGTCGTAAGGCTGCTCTTTCTGCAGGTAGCCTTCAATTTCCTCTTCCTGTAAGTCCCTGAAGTGCACCTCAAACGGTTCGCAGTGAGTTTGAAGGTTGCCGCTTCGGGTATCCAGAACGGCCAGACCGGTGAGAAAGCGCACCCGGTTGCCACTGCTTCGCATCAATTGCTGTTTTGCTGTGTCGTAGTGGCCGGGTTTGCTCAGCAGGCTGCCATCCGGTAATGCCGCCACCTGGTCAGAGCCGATGATGATATGGTCCTGAAAGCGCGGGGCGAGAGCTTTTGCTTTGCTTTCTGCAAGTCGGACGGCCAGGGCTTCGGCTGCTTCTCCTGGAGTGGGTGTTTCGTCGATGTCGGGGCTGGCAGTGTCGAACGCAAGGTCGAGCCGGGCCAGCAATTGCTTTCGGTAGGGTGAGGAAGAGGCCAATAGCAGCTTGGGAGGAAGCATAGGGTTTCAGGTCCGGTCGGTTGGATATGGGGGTTCTTTCGGGCTGATATCGTAAAATACCCCTATTCCGGGCGAAAGGCCCGGTAGAAAGTCGATTAAGTCTTTGACAGAGGCGGGTCTCGCCCCTAAAATTGCGCGCCTATGTCCAAAGCGCCGATCGTCGAACTGCCCAGATCTGTCGACCCAAACAAGTTGGCAGAGCAGAACACAACGCTTGAAGGGGTGATTCCTTTCAGGGGGCTTTCTCGTTTTCGTGAAGCTGTGCCGGGACTGCCAGAAGATGGTGAGTGCAGCGTAAAGCTGTCTTTCTATCGGGATGGGGAGCGTCGCCGGATAGTGTCGGGTGAGTTGTCTGCGCCGGTCATTCTGGAATGCCAGCGCTGCATGGGTGACATGCAGGTGACTCTGGAATCCCGTTTTGATCTCGGTCTGGTCATCAGTGATGAGCAGGCGCAGCGGTTGCCGAAAGCGTTGGAGCCATTTCTGGTAGAGGATTTCAACGCCGATCTCTGGGCAATGGTGGAAGACGAGTTGCTTCTGGTGCTGCCGCCATTTCCGCTCCACGAGCGGGAAGAGTGTCCGGCAAAAGAAGATCTTGAAGCGCTCGAAGTGCCCGAGGCTACCGAAGAGCCCGAGACAGAGCAAAGAAAAGAGAACCCGTTCAGTGTTCTGGCGGGACTTAAGACGACAAAGCATTAACGTATTCGAAAATAGGTCAGGAGCATAACCATGGCTGTACAGCAAAATCGCAAAACTCGTTCAAAGCGTGGCATGCGCCGTTCACACGACGCACTGAGTGCTGCTGCTCTGTCTACCGACGCAACAACTGGTGAAGTTCATCGTCGCCATCACGTATCTCCAGACGGTTTCTACCGTGGCAAACAGGTAGTTGAGGCTCGCGACGAGTAATTCGTCGGGGATTTCTTCTGACCTGTGCCGCATGGACGAGTGGTGAACACGCCGGTCACCATTGCCATTGATGCTATGAGCGGTGATCGCGGTGCCGCGGTTGTCGTCCATGCTGCGCTGGAAGCAGTACGTGAAAACGAGGCCTTGAGTCTTGTTCTGGTGGGAATCCGGAGCGAGCTCGAGGCTTTGTTGCATGAGGGGCATGCTCGTATTCGAATTGTTGAGGCTGCCGACGTCGTTCGTATGAACGAGCGGCCTTCCCATGCCCTCCGCCACAAGAAAAACTCCTCTATGGCCATTGCGCTCAGTCTCGTGCGGGACGGAGAAGCGCAGGGCTGTGTCAGTGCCGGAAATACCGGTGCGCTGATGGCATTCGGTCGCTCGATCATTCGAATGTATCCCGGGATTGAACGTCCTGCCATCGCAAAGCTGATCCCCTCTCTGCGTGGCCGCTGTCATGTCCTGGATCTTGGGGCCAACGTCGATTCCACAGCGGAGAATCTTTACCAGTACGCCCTGATGGGGTCCCTGATGGCATCCGCTATCTGCCGCCAGTCTGAGCCACGGGTGGCGCTGCTGAATGTCGGTGAGGAAGAGATCAAGGGTAATGAACAGGTCCGGCTCGCATCACACATGTTGGCCCAGTGCGACACTATCAACTACATCGGTTATGTCGAGGGAAGTGACCTTTTTCGCGATGTCGCCGATGTTGTAGTGTGTGACGGTTTCGTGGGCAATATAGCCCTCAAGACCGGAGAGGGGGTTGCCGGCCTGCTGATCGAATTACTGGAACAGGCATTCACACGCTCCATGTACGGTCGTTTTGTGGGCTTGCTGGCCCGGCCGATTATCGGGCGACTTCTGCAATTGATGGACCCTTCCAGGCACAATGGCGCCAGTCTGCTCGGATTGCAGGGTGTGGTCATCAAGAGCCACGGCAATGCCAATGAGCGGGCGATGCTGGCGGCGATCCGGCAGGCAGTTCGTGAAGTTCAGCTGGAAGTGCCACGAAGGATCAACGAAAGACTCGATGATCTGATGTTATGATCCCTCCTCGTTATCGGGAGCGCGACTAAAGTCGTCCCGCATCCCGGCTCTTATTCGCGGATAATTGGCCCTGATTGTACTATTGGCTAATCTTCAGTAACCCTTCATTGACGATAAGATTCCGCTTATGAAATCAGCGTTTGTTTTTCCCGGACAAGGTTCCCAGTCAGTCGGCATGTTATCTGCTGCCGCTGAAGCGTGGCCGATGATCACCGAAACGTTTGACGAGGCGTCCAACGTTCTTGGCTTTGACCTGTGGCATCTTTGCCAGCATGGCCCCGCCGAAGAGCTCAATAAAACCATGGTTACTCAGCCTGCTCTGCTGACCGCAAGTGTTGCGCTGTGGCGGCAGTGGTGTGTATCTGACGGCCCCCGGCCGGATTTTGTTGCTGGCCACAGTCTGGGTGAATACAGCGCCCTGGTGGCGGCGGAAAGCCTGGATTTTATTGAAGCTGTAAAGCTGGTTCAGCTGCGCGGTGAACTGATGCAGGATGCCGTGCCTGAAGGGCAGGGGCGTATGGCGGCCATTCTGGGTCTTGAGGACTCGGATGTGGTGTCGGCGTGTGAGGAGTCTGCTGAAGGTGATGTGGTTGCCGCAGTGAATTTTAACGCGCCGGGCCAGGTGGTTATTGCCGGTAGCGCAGCGGCCGTTGAAAGGGCCATTGAAGCCTGCAAAGCCAAAGGTGCCCGCAAGGCCATGCCGTTGCCGGTTTCGGTTCCCTCCCACTGTGCGCTCATGAAGGGGGCGGCGGAACAGTTGGCTGAAGCCCTTGAGGATATTCGGTTTAACGATGCTGTCATTCCCGTTGTCCAGAATGTCAATGCTGAGCCGGCAAGGGATGCAGAGGTGCTGAAAGCCAATCTGCTCAAGCAGCTATACTCACCGGTGCTGTGGACAAACTCGGTACAGCGGCTGTCTACCGAAGGGGTGGGTGTGGCTGTTGAGTGTGGCGCCGGCAAGGTACTGGCCGGTTTGATCAAACGTATCGATCGTTCTCTGCCGGTTCACGGCATCGAGAGTCCTGATTCTCTGGCTGAAGCCCTTAAGGCCTTTGGTCAGTCCTGATTACACGGAGTGAATTATGTCTTTGGAAGGCAAAGTTGCATTGGTAACCGGCGCCAGTCGAGGCATTGGCAAAGCCATTGCTCATGAACTTGCCCGGCAGGGAGCCGAAGTGGTGGGTACCGCGACCAGTGCCGAGGGGGCCCAGGCCATTACCGATGGCCTGAAAGAAGCGGGTTTCAGTGGCTATGGCATTGTTATGAATGTGGCAGAGCCCGAGAGCATCGAGGCTGGCCTCAAGCAGCTTGCCGAGCAATCAGGTGCGCCCCTGATTCTGGTCAATAATGCCGGCATCACCCGTGATAACCTTCTGATGCGCTTGAAAGACGATGACTGGTCTGAGGTTCTGGAAACCAACCTGTCCAGCGTCTATCGCACCAGCAAGGCGGTATTGCGTGGTATGGCGAAAGCCCGTTGGGGCAGAATCATCAATATCAGCTCAGTGGTTGCTGGTATGGGAAATCCCGGGCAGGGCAATTACTGTGCGGCGAAGGCCGGTGTTGAGGGTTTTACCCGTAGCCTGGCCAAGGAAATGTCTAACCGCGGTATCACGGCGAACTGCGTGGCACCTGGTTTTATTGACACAGACATGACCAAAAAACTGGACGATAAGCAGCGTGAGGCTATGCTGGAAATCATACCGGCTGGTCGCCTGGGGTCGCCGGAGGAGGTTGCCGCTGTGGTGGCTTTCCTGGCATCGGACGGCGCCGCTTACGTAACCGGAGAAACCATTCATGTGAATGGCGGCATGTACATGGGTTAAGTCCGTTCCGGGCTGGTGTGCAACCCCTTGTCGCACAACATGTTTGACAGAATCCCTGCTTGTTTGCAGGTGGGGTTTAAACTAAACTGGCAGCCATAGAGTTGCTTGGTTGACACATAAAGTGAGGACATTATGAGTACAGTTGAAGAGCGCGTTAAGAAGATTGTTTGTGAGCAGTTGGGCGTGAAAGAGTCCGAAGTTCAGAACACATCTTCTTTTGTAGAGGATCTTGGCGCTGACTCACTGGACACTGTTGAGCTGGTTATGGCCCTGGAAGAGGAATTCGAGACTGAGATTCCTGACGAAGAGGCCGAAAAGCTGGGCACCGTTCAGGACGCGATCGACTACATTGTCGCGCACACCTGATACCCTGCGAATCAGATAGCCAGGCAAAAGCCGTCCTTTGGGCTTATTGAAGGACGGCTTTTTTATTGGTCGGACATTGGCCAGCAGTGAACCATCAGAGACGGAACAATCGGGTGATTGGGGATATGAGCAAGCGACGGGTTGTCATCACGGGAATGGGTATGCTTTCTCCGGTGGGGAATGATGTGACGTCTTCCTGGGAAGCCATTCGTGCCGGACGCAGTGGCATCGGACTGATTGACCGCTTTGACGCGTCCGAGTACACCACTCGCATTGGCGGTGCCGTCAAGGATCTTGATATCGAGCCCTGGTTGTCCAGCAAGGAAGCGCGAAAGCTGGATGCCTTTATTCACTATGGCCTGATTGCAGCGCAGCAGGCGGTAGATGACAGCGGCCTTGAGCAATACAGCAAGCTCGACAAGGAGCGGGTAGGGATTGCCATAGGTTCAGGTATCGGTGGCCTGGAATACATCGAAAAGAACGTTCTTCAGATGGATAAGGCCGGCCCGCGCAAGGTTTCGCCGTTTTTTGTGCCGGCATCCGTCATCAATATGATTTCCGGTAATGCGGCGATCCGTTTCGGCTACAAGGGGCCGAATATTGCGATCGTGACCGCCTGTACCACTGGAACACACAATATCGGCTATGCCGCCAGAACCATCGCCTACGGCGATGCCGATGTCATGCTGGCCGGCGGCTCTGAAATGGCGACCACACGCAGCGGCGTGGCGGCATTTTCCTCCGCCCGGGCCCTGTCGACCCGCAATGATGAGCCGGAAAAGGCCAGTCGCCCCTGGGATCGTGACCGTGACGGCTTTGTACTCAGTGATGGCGCCGGCGTTGTGGTTCTGGAAGAGCTGGAACACGCCAGGGCGCGAGGAGCAACCATTTACGGCGAAGTCATCGGCTTTGGCATGAGTGATGACGCCCATCACATCACGGCCCCCCCGGCCGATGGTGAGGGCGCGGCGCGCTCCATGCGAAATGCCATCCGCGATGCCGGCATCAGCCCGGATCTGGTCGGATACATCAATGCCCATGGAACCTCTACTCAGGTTGGCGATGTGGCTGAGGTGGCTGCAGTCAAATCGGTGTTTGGCAGCCATGCGGAAAGACTGGCCATGAGTAGCACCAAATCCATGACCGGACATCTGCTGGGCGCCGCGGGTGCCGTTGAGGCTATATTCTCGGTGTTGGCAGTCCGGGACGGGGTGTTGCCGCCTACCATCAACCTTGATCATCCGGATGAAGGTTGTGATCTGGACTTTGTGGCGCACAAATCCAGAGATGCCGATGTGAAGGTCGCGCTGTCGAATTCGTTCGGCTTTGGCGGCACCAACGGGACCCTGATCGTCAGCCGCTACGAGGGTTGAGCCCGGGTGTTGAAGCTCTACTGGGCAGACGACGACTGCCTGCTCCCTGGTGACCGGGGGCTGGCATATGGAGATGGCCTGTTCGAAACCATCAGGGTGAACGGGGATTCCGCGCCTTTGCTGGTCTATCACCTTGACCGGTTGGTGCGGGATGCCGGGCGCCTGGGTATTTCTCTGAGTCGGCCCGAACTTGAGTCTGCGGTTGCCGGCGCAATGCAGCGCTATGGGGCCATTCATGGCGGCAGCCACTGGGTGCTCAAGCTGGTGGTAACCCGTGGCAGCGGTGGCCGCGGGTATCGGCCGGCAGCTGATGTCAGCCCTCATCTGTATCTGTTCCATTCCGTTCTTCCTCCGCTGCCGCCCGAAACCGGGGTCATGGTGGACTTCTCCCGGGTACCGTTGACGGTCAATCCACTCCTGTCTGGCATCAAGAGCCTCAATCGGCTGGAGCAGGTTATGGCGGCCCGGGAAATGAAGGATCCAACATTTGAGTTGCTGATGACCAACGCGGCAGGGCATGTGGTTGAAGGTACCCGGACCAATTTATTTCTGCATGGCCCAGATGGTTGGAGAACGCCTCCGGCGGCCTCGTTGGCGGTTTCCGGTGTGATGCGCCGAAAAGTGATCGAATGCCTGCATGCCGCGGGTGAGCCTTTCCGGGAATGTGAGCTGCAGGTGGAGGACCTGCTGGGCCGCGAATGCCAGGGTCTGTACCTGACCAACAGCGTGCTTGGAGTTGTTCCGGTTCGCAATCTGGCGGGCCTTGATTTGCCTGTGGGCAACCGGCTTGCGACAATTTGCGATCCTCATAAGCGACCGGATTGATGCGCGTGTTCAAAAAGCTACTCGTAGGTATTGTTGCTCTTGCTGTTCTGGCGGTTACCGGCAGTGGTCTCTGGCTCTGGCAGGGTTTGAAAACACTTGAGACCCCGGTTGTCCTTGACGAGCCGACCCTGTTTTCTGTCGAGCCCGGCACGGCGTTTGGCCAAGTGGCGCGGGAGCTGGCTACGCAAGGGTTTGTGGATGACCCGCTCTGGTTGCGAATTCACGGGCGCCTGAACCCAGAGCAGACCCTGATCAAGGCGGGAGACTACGAGTTCACCTCTGGCATGACCCCTGTCGACATGATCAACCTGATGGTGGAAGGCAAGGTAAAACTCTGGTCCGTGCAGTTTATCGAGGGCTGGACCTTTGCCGAGATGCGGGCAGCGCTGGCGCGCACCGACAGGCTCACCAGGCAGACCACCGATTGGACGGATGAGGAAATCATGGCGGCTCTGGGAGCCGAAGGGCAGCATCCCGAAGGCTGGTTTTTCCCGGATACCTACCTGTTTCACAGTGGTGAAACCGATCTCGATGTTCTCAAGCGCGCCTACAACATCATGACCGGGGTCCTTGAGGAAGAATGGCAGAACCGTGAGCAAGGGCTCCCGTATGATAGTCCCTATGAGGCATTGATCATGGCCTCGATTGTGGAGCGCGAGACCGGAGTGGCCGGCGAGCGACAACAGGTGGCCGGTGTGTTCGTCCGGCGCCTGCAGAAGGGGATGCGCCTGCAGACGGATCCAACCGTCATCTATGGCATGGGTGACAAGTACCGGGGCCGGATTGGCCGTAGTGACCTTCGTACCTGGACGCCCTATAACACCTATCGCATTGATGGCCTGCCGCCAACGCCTATTGCGTTACCGGGACGAGAATCCATTCATGCCGCGTTGCATCCGGATGACGGCGATGCCCTGTACTTTGTCGCCCGGGGGGATGGCAGTCACAAGTTTTCCCGTACGCTTGCCGAGCACCAGAAAGCCGTGCGTGAGTTCCAGCTGAACCGCCGGGAAGATTACCGTTCATTCCCGGCCCCGGATTCAGAAACCAGCAGTAACGGAGAGCAATGATTTTGGCCAGAGGGCGATTCATTACATTCGAGGGTACCGAAGGGGTTGGCAAGTCAACACAGCTGGATAACGCTGCGAAAACCCTGGAACGGCTTGGTATTGATTACATTGTGACCCGTGAGCCAGGTGGCACCCCTATGGCAGAAAGCATCCGTGAGCTGTTGCTGGCCCCCAGAGAGGAGTCAGTACACGAAACCACCGAGCTGCTGCTGATGTTTGCCGCCAGGGCTCAGCACCTCCATAACAGAATCCTCCCGGCACTTTCCGCCGGTAAGTGGGTTCTCTGTGACCGGTTTACCGATGCTACCTTCGCCTATCAGGGTGGTGGTCGTGGCGTTGCCCGAGAACGGATTGCGTTGCTGGAGGCTCTGGTTCAGGGTGAGGTGCGTCCGGACCACGTTATTCTGCTGGATGCACCTGTGGAAACCGGTATGGCTCGTGCTCGAAAGCGCGGTGAGCTTGACCGGTTTGAGCGGGAGGCGCAGGCATTTTTTCAGCGGATACGGGAAACCTATCTGGAGCGCGCGACGGAAATGCCCGGGCGCTACCATGTGGTAAACGCCGCCTTACCCCTCGAGCAGGTATCCGAGAGTGTATCAGCCCTCCTGACCGCATTGGCAAAACTGCCGGTTTCTGACTGACAGCAGACAGATCGCTGGCGAATCCCGGTGTTTTCGTGCACTTTTTGTAATGTTCTGCTTTAATTGAGGAACATTCTCGATAACGGCTTTCAGTAGTAATGCTCAACGCGAAACTTTTGAAGCTACCCACGGCTGCCCAACAGCATCACCATGAACACCACCAGATCGTGGTCGGTGTGCGCGGGCAGGCGGAGCTGAGCATTGATGGATCCGGTGCCTGCCTCGACACCTGGAAAGCCTGTCTGGTACCTACAGAGGCGCGCCACGATTATTGTGGTGATCAGCAAAACCACGTGCTGGTCATCAATGTTGATCCCTTCTGCGCAGCACTGTCGACACCACTGCACTCGGACTACGACAAGTTGATGCGGCTGTTTGAGAAGCCGCGTACGGTACAGATGGATAACCGTATTCAGGGGTTGGTCCAGTTTGCCGCCGGTGAATTCGACCGTTCACCGGATAACCGGGCGCTGCATCAGCACCTCGCCGCCAGTATTCTCCATTGCATGGCTGAGCGCATCGTCGACCGCCCCCCCGTTTCCAGTAACAGAAACAGTCTCAATCCCGAGGACATCCGCCGCTATATCGTCGGCAATCTTCACCGCAAGATAACCGTCCAGGATCTGGCCGGTGTCGCATGCCTGAGTGTGAGCCGGTTTCATGAGATTTTCCGGCAGGTTACCGGGACTACGCCGCATCAGTTTCTGCTGCAAACCCGCCTCGATCAGGCGGTTGGACTACTCTCCTCGACCTCGCTTTCGGTTTCTGAAATCAGCTATCGCACCGGCTTTTCATCGCAGAGTGCGCTGACCAACGCGCTCAGAAAACATCGGGGCATTACACCTTCCAGGCTACAACTGAATGAACATGTGGCCTGATTCAGGCGTGGATTCGTAGGTTTTGACGTCAGTCCCGTAGGATTCTGCAAAATAATCGTAGGATTTTGTAAGCCTCGAATCCGTAGTAATACTAATTTATATCGCCCGAGGACCGAGGCTCCGGAGCTGAGCTGGCTGGTCGCAAAGATCTGGCGATCAGCTATATTCAATGAGGAATCCCGGCAAGTTGATTCTTGCTACAGGTCTGACGAATCCGAGACATACAAAAAAACGGCACACAGTGCCGATCTTTGATCTGGTGTTGTGCCAATCGAGCGGATCTTATCCGACTCATAAAACCGGAGGAGCCATATGGCTATTGGAGTTTGGATCAGTCTATTTGCGTATTTCGCCCTGATGATCGTAATTGGCCTCTGGGCCATGCGCACATCATCAGCCACTGCTGAGGATTACATGCTGGGGGGCCGTGCCCTCAGTCCTAAAGTTGCGGCGTTGTCAGCCGGCGCATCAGATATGAGTGGGTGGTTGCTGGGTTTGCCCGGCGCCCTCT
Organism: Marinobacter sp. bablab_jr008; assembly: GCF_016464145.1. NCBI lineage: Bacteria > Pseudomonadati > Pseudomonadota > Gammaproteobacteria > Pseudomonadales > Marinobacteraceae > Marinobacter > Marinobacter sp. bablab_jr008. The sequence goes on along the minus strand of NZ_JACDWW010000054.1, from coordinate 91,958 downwards.
ATGTTACCGGTCTGGCCTCGGCCTGGATTGGTATCGGTCTGTTTGTTGGTGCTTTCATCAACTGGGTTGTGGTTGCACCCCGGCTGCGGGAGCAGACCGTGCATTATGGCAATGCACTCACCATCCCGGCGTTTCTGGCCAACCGTTTCCCAACCAAGGCTCTGCCGCTGCGCACAGTATCCGCCATCGTTATCGTGCTGTTCTTCGCGGTTTATACCGCCTCTGGCCTGGTTGCCGGCGGCAAGCTGTTTGAAAGCGCCTTCGCTGGTATCTTTAACTTCGGTGGCATGAGCGACTACGCCGCCGGTATTGTGATCACCCTGGGTGTGGTGCTGGCGTACACCGTGGTCGGCGGCTTCCTCGCGGTGAGCATGACGGACTTCGTGCAGGGCTGCATCATGATGCTCGCTCTGGTCATCATGCCTGCAGTAGTGCTGTTTGGCGAAGGCGGTGGTGGTTTCGCCCAGGCTTCCGAGACCCTGAACAGTGTGGATCCAACGCTCCTGTCGTGGACGGAAGGGCTCACGGTGATTGGCTGGTTGTCGGCGGTTACCTGGGGGCTCGGCTATTTCGGCCAGCCGCACATCATCGTACGTTTCATGGCTATCCGTACCGTGGGTGAGGTAGGGACTGCCCGTAATATCGGTATGTCCTGGATGGGCATCTCCCTGATTGGCGCGATCGCGCTGGGTGTGTTTGGCCGTGCCTACGCTGTACGTAATGGCCTGGACGTTGCTGATCCGGAAACTATTTTCATTGTTCTGTCAGATCTGCTGTTCCACCCGCTGATTACCGGTTTCCTGTACGCCGCGCTGCTGGCGGCAGTCATGAGTACCATCTCCAGTCAGTTGCTGGTTTCCTCCGCCTCGCTGACCGAAGACTTCTACCGTCTGTTCCTGCGCAAGGAAGCCACGGATAAAGAGTGTGTCAATGTTGGCCGGGCCTGTGTTGTGGCGGTTGGCCTGGTGGCAGCCTTTATCGCGTCTGATCCGGATTCCCAGGTTCTGGGACTGGTCAGTAACGCCTGGGCGGGCTTCGGTGCTGCCTTTGGTCCGCTGATCATTCTGGCTCTGACCTGGCCGCGTACCAACGGTGCAGGCGCACTGGCTGGCCTGATTGTGGGTGCAGCCACCGTGATGATCTGGATCTCTCTGGGCTGGAACGGTGAGTTCATGGGTGGCCCGGGTGTGTACGAGATTATCCCGGGTTTCATTGCTGCGTTTATCGCTATCGTTGTGGTGACTCTGGCCACTTCTGATGCCGGTGAGTACCAGCACATCGAACGGTGATAATTCACCTGCACTGAATAAGGGGCTCCTTCGGGAGCCCTTTTTTTTGTCCTTGAATAATGGAGTGTCGCTGGTCATGGGTTTGTGTGTCAGGACCAAAAAAAACGCCAGCCCGAAGGCTGGCGTTTTCAGATCAGAGGTAGGCTACCTCAGAAGATCTCAGGCTACGGAAGCCTCAGATGCCTTCTGGGTGTACTCTTCCATCTGGTCGAAGTTGAGATACTTGTAGATCTCTTTGGACATGCTGTTCAGGTCCTTGGCGTACTCCATGTACTCCGCCGGAGTCGGGAGTTTGCCCAGTACCGCGCCCACAGCAGCCAGTTCCGCAGAAGTCAGGTACACGTTGGCACCATCACCCAGACGGTTCGGGAAGTTACGGGTAGAGGTAGACAGAACCGTTGACTTCGGTGCTACACGTGCCTGGTTACCCATGCACAGGGAGCAGCCCGGCATCTCGGTGCGAACACCGGCGGTGCCGTAGGTATTGAAGTAGCCTTCTTCCATCAGCTGCTGCTGGTCCATCTTGGTGGGCGGAGACATCCACAGACGGGTGCTCAGGGCGCCCTTGTGTTGCTCCAGCAGCTTGCCAGCGGCACGGAAATGACCAATGTTGGTCATGCAGGAACCGATGAACACTTCGTCTACCTTGTCACCAGCCACTTCTGACAGGAACTTGGCATCGTCCGGATCGTTCGGGCAGCACACGATCGGCTCTTTGATGTCAGCCAGATCGATTTCGATCACGTGGGCGTATTCCGCGTCTTTATCAGCACGCATCAGCTTCGGATCCTTCAGCCACTCTTCCATCTGCTGGGCGCGACGCTCCAGGGTGCGCGGATCGCCGTAACCTTCAGCAATCATCCAGCGCAGCATTACGATGTTGGAGCGCAGGTACTCAGCCACGGAGTCTTCCGACAGGTTGATGGTACAACCGGCAGCGGAACGCTCGGCAGAGGCGTCAGACAGTTCGAATGCCTGCTCAACGGTCAGATGTTCCAGACCTTCGATTTCCAGGATGCGGCCGGAGAATTCGTTGATCTTGCCTTTCTTCTCAACAGTCAGCATGCCTTGCTTGATGCCGTACAGCGGGATGGCGTGTACCAGGTCACGCAGGGTGATGCCAGGCTGCATTTCGCCTTTGAAGCGAACCAGAACCGATTCCGGCATATCCAGCGGCATAACGCCGGTTGCAGCGGCAAATGCCACCAGGCCGGAACCAGCCGGGAAGGAGATGCCCATCGGGAAACGGGTGTGGGAGTCACCACCGGTACCTACGGTGTCCGGCAGCAGCATGCGGTTCAGCCAGGAGTGGATGATGCCGTCGCCCGGACGCAGGGAAACACCGCCACGGGTGCGGATGAAGTCCGGCAGGGTGTGCTGCATTTCAACGTCAACCGGCTTCGGATAAGCGGCGGTGTGACAGAAGGACTGCATTACCAGGTCTGCCTGGAAGCCCAGACACGCCAAGTCTTTCAGCTCGTCACGGGTCATCGGGCCAGTGGTGTCCTGGGAGCCTACGGTCGTCATGTGCGGCTCACAGTAGGTGTTCGGACGAACGCCTTTGCCTTCCGGCAGACCACAGGCCTTGCCAACCATCTTCTGGGCCAGGGTGAAGCCCTTGTCGCCAGCTTCAGGATCTTTCGGCAGACGGAAGATGTCAGTAGCGCCCATGCCCAGAGCCTGGCGGGCCTTGTTGGTCAGACCACGACCGATGATCAGCGGAATGCGGCCGCCGGCCTGAACTTCGTCCAGGATCACATCAGACTTGAACTTGAACTCAGAGATGGTCTCGCCGGCTTCGTTCAGGATCTTGCCTTCATACGGGCGAATTTCAATTACGTCGCCCATGTTCATGTTGTCGACCGGGGCTTCGAATACCAGGGCGCCGGCGTCTTCCATGGTGTTGAAGAAGATCGGGGCAACCTTGTTACCGATACAGACACCGCCGGCACGCTTGTTCGGCACGCCCGGGATGTCTTCACCGAAGAACCACAGAACAGAGTTAGTGGCAGACTTACGGGAAGAACCGGTACCAACTACGTCACCAACGAAGGCAACGGGCAGGCCCTTGGCCTTGATTTCGTCGATCTGGCTCATCGGGCCGGTTACGCCGGGCTCTTCCGGCTTCAGGCCGTCACGTTCCATTTTATAGGCAGCGCGGGCGTGCAGCGGGATGTCCGGGCGGGACCAGGCATCCGGGGCCGGAGACAGGTCGTCGGTGTTGGTTTCGCCGGTAACCTTGAACACCACCATTTTGGTGCTCTCGGGAACCTTCTTCTTGTTGGTGAACCACTCGGCGTTGGCCCAGGACTCAACCACGGACTTGGCAACGGCGTTGCCTGCGTCCATCTTTTCCTTCACATCGTTGAAGGCGTCGAACATGAGCAGGGTTTTCTTCAGCTGCTCACCGGCCAGCTCGGCCAGGTCGCTGTCGTCCAGCAGCTCAACCAAGGTCTCGATATTGTAACCGCCCTGCATCATGCCGAGCAGCTTTACGGCGTATTCTTTGCTGACCAGCGGGGAAGTGGCCTCGCCCTTGGCGATGGCAGACAGGAATGCAGCCTTAACGTAGGCAGCTTCGTCTACGCCCGGCGGAATGCGGTTTTCCAGCAGGTAAACCAGGGTTTCTTCTTCACCGGCCGGCGGGTTCTTCAGCAGGTCAACCAGGGCGGCGGTCTGCTCGGCGTTCAGGGGCTTGGGGGGAATACCCAGGGCTTCACGTTCGGCAACGTGTTCACGATAGGCTTCTAACACGATATGGACCCTCATCAGTTGGAATGTTCCGCGCTGTGGGCGTGGTGCCCGGCGGGAGTTTTTTGGCGAAAAGGCCGCAGGAGCCTCTGAATAACGCCTCAAATCACTGATGGGGTTTCAGGATTTATTCAGAGACTCCTTGATCTGGCGCTGCATTCTATAGGAAACCCCTTATAAAGTTAAGTTGGACAGAGGTCGGAGGAATCTGTTAAGTGCGCTATACTCCCGCCTCCCGAATTTTCAGCCTGAACCGCGATATGAACGACGCCCTGCAAGAAATTCACGATTTCCTTCCGTGCCGTACCCCGCAAACCTGGATTGACAGCGCCCTGGCGAACCAGGACCTGCTGCTGATCGACCATGCGCATTGTGAAAAGAAGGCGGCGTCCACCGCGCTGAGTCTGATGTATCGCTATGTGGACAACACCGAGTTGCTCAACAAGATGTCGCGTCTGGCCCGTGAGGAACTGAGGCACTTCGAGCAGGTACTGGCGATCATGAAAAAGCGCGGGGTTACCTATACCCATCTGTCACCGGCGCGGTATGCCGCCGGCCTGCGGGAAGCGGTGCGAACAGAAGACCCGGGGCGACTGGTAGATGTGTTGATCGTCGGTGCCATTATTGAGGCCAGATCCTGTGAGCGTTTTGCCGCGCTGGCTCCGTCGCTGGATGAGAAACTGGCTGAGTTCTACAACAGCCTGCTCAAATCCGAGGCGCGTCATTACCAGGATTACCTGAAGCTGGCCGAGCAGGCCAATGGTGGCCCGGTGGATGACCGCGTCGCGGAGTTCCTGGCCATCGAGCAAAAGCTGATTGAATCTCCGGATTCCGAGTTCCGCTTTCACAGCGGCCCGGTTCTGGCAGGTTGAAGCTCCTGGCAAAGTGACATCCAGCGGGCGATTCCGGCGCTGCGGTATTTCTGTTTGTGCAGAATGAAGTAGAACTGGCGGTCGAATTTCCGATAGTCGGGCACACTCAGCGGGACCAGGCTGCCGCGCTTGAACGCGTCGGCCAGGACTACTTTGGACAGGCATCCGATGCCCAGATCCGCCTCTACGGCCCGCTTGATGGCCTCGGTATGTTCCAGTTCCAGCAGGATGTTTAGGTCTGGTAACAGGCCGTGCATCCCCCGTTCGAAGCTCTGCCGCGTGCCAGATCCCGGTTCCCTCATAATCCAGACCGCCTGACGAAGGTCCTCGTCGGTCAGAGCCTGTTTTCGGGCCAGGGGGTGTGACGGAGAGCAGAATACCGTCAGTTCGTCTTCCCGCCAGGGAATTACCTCCAGCTCCGGGGACTGTAGCTCGCCTTCAATCAGACCGATATCCAGTTCGAAGTCCCGGACTCGGCGGGCTATGGAGCTGGTGTTGGCCACCTCCAGTGAAACTTTCGGGCGGGTAGGGGTATTCATGTATTTGGCCATCACGCCCACGGCCAGATAGTTCCCTATAGTCAGGGTAGCGCCGACTTTCAGGGCGCCGACTTCTGAATGTTTACTGAAGGCCTGCTCCAGTTCCGTAGCCTGCGCCAGCAGGGACTCTGCCTTGGGCCTGTAGAGTCGGCCGAGTTCGTTCAATTGCAGCCGTTTGCCCACGCGGTCGAAGAGTTGGATATCGAACTGACTCTCCAGTTCTTTCAGGGCGCTGCTGGCGGCGGACTGGGACATGGCCAAGGATTCGGCAGCCCGGGTGATGTTCTGGAAATGGGCGGCGGCCAGGAAAACTTCGAGCTGACGAAAGCTGTATTTCATAGGGCCTCTTCCGGTGGAAGCTGTTTATCGGAAAAATCGAATAGCCTTATGAAAACAGCCCGTTTTGTCGATTTCAAGCAAAAGGTTAAACTATTCTCAATTCCTGATGGACTGACGTTAATAGGCGAGGGCTCCCATGAGCAACCTGATGAAAGAAACCGTAACCAGTGTGCACCACTGGAACGACACGCTGTTCAGCTTCAAGACCAGTCGGGATCCCGGCTTCCGTTTCAAGAATGGTCATTTTGTGATGATTGGTCTGGAGACGGACGGTAAGCCTTTGATGCGCGCCTACAGTATCGCCAGTGCGAACTATGAAGAAGAGCTGGAGTTTTTCTCTATCAAAGTTCCTGATGGCCCGCTGACCTCGCGCCTGCAACAGATCAAAGTGGGTGACGAGATTCTGGTCAGCCGCAAGCCGACGGGTACGCTGGTACTGGACAATCTGCTGCCGGGCCGAAACCTCTGGCTCATCAGCACCGGCACCGGGCTGGCACCGTTCATGAGCATCATCAAGGATCCGGAAGTTTATGAGGCCTTTGACAAGGTGATTCTGACCCACGGTGTACGCTATATCTCGGAACTGGCTTACCAGAGTGAGATTGAAGAGCTGCCGGAGAACGAATTCTTTGGTGAGATGGTCAGTGGCAAGCTGGTGTATTACCCGACCGTGACCCGGGAGCCCTTCCGCAACCAGGGCCGGCTGACGGATGCCATGGAAACCGGCAAGATCACACGGGATCTCGGGTTGCCGGATTTCGACGTGGAGCAGGACCGCTTCATGATCTGTGGCAGCCCGAGTATGCTCAAGGACACCTGTGCCATTCTCGATAACATGGGCTTTCGTGAAGCCCGTGGTGGCGACATGGGCCACTATGTGATTGAGCGGGCCTTCGTGGAGCAGTAATTCGACTAAAGTACGAGCGAAAAATCCCGGGGTTAACGCTCCGGGATTTTTTTTGCGACAAAGTTTGTGTGTATAGTTTTCGCTCTTTCACAGCAGGACTATACCTATGTTTACCCTTGAGATTCAGCCCCGCTTCAGTGATACAGACGCGCTTGGCCATATCAGCAACACCTCCCTTCCGGTCTGGTTCGAGCAGGGACGTACTCCGATTTTTCGCATTTTCCACCCGTCGCTGGACGTAAAAACCTGGCCTCTGATCATTGCCCGGCTGGAGATTGACCTGTTGGCCCAGAGTTACTGGCACATGCCCGTTGAGATCAGGACCGGCGTGGGCAACATTGGTAACAGCTCGTTCCAGGTGATTCAGGAGGCCTGGCAGAATGGCAAGCAGATCGCCCGTGGTGTCGCGACACTGATTCACTTCGATTACGAAAATGAAAAGTCTGTTCCCATCCCTGAGGCCATCAAGGCAGAATTGGCTGAACATAAGGTCAAGGATATGGCGTAATGGTGCCGTCAATGGAGGGGCTGTGACCTCAAGGCTTTCTTGTCTGGCGATGGCGCTGGCCGGCTCTCTGCTGCTGGCAGGCTGTGATTCCGGGGAAGAGCAGGGTGCGCCCGATGATCCCTCGGGTTCCTCCTGGCGGGCGGTTTCGGTTGTGGATATTTCCCTGGCCCTGGAGCCGGCTCAACTGGACTGGGTCGGCCAGAGGATTTTCCAGAATGAATGTGCGGGGCGGTTCCGGTGTCTGGTGCACTGGAACGAGGGGGAAGCTTTCCCGTCTTTGGGCATAGGACACTTCATCTGGTATCCGGAGGGGATTGAAGGCCGTTTTGTCGAGAGCTTTCCGCAGTTGATTACCTATATGAATCAGCGCCAGGCGCCGGTGCCGGACTGGTTGCGCGGGCTTGATCCGCTGGATGCTCCCTGGCCGGATCGTGCGGCCTTTATGCAGATGCAGGATTCGGTCCGCGTTGCTGAACTTCGGGAGTTTCTGGCAGGCACGCAGGGTTTGCAGGCCGAGTTCATTTTTCGCCGTGCCCAGGCGTCGCTGGGCTCTATTCTGGATGATGTTCCCGATCATCGTCAGGAAATCGTTCAACGTCATCTTGAGGAGCTGAGTGCCACCCCGGGTGGCGTCTATGCACTGATGGATTATGTCAATTTCAAGGGCGAAGGGCTCGCTGAATCCGAGCGCTACAAGGGTGAGGGTTGGGGGTTGTTGCAGGTGCTTCTGGCCATGGAGCCGGAGCCGGGGCAATCGACTCTTGACGCTTTCCGGGAAGCGGCGGGGGAGGTGTTGACCCGCCGCGCCCGAAATGCCGAAAATCCGATTGAGCGGGAGCGCTGGCTGCCCGGTTGGCTAAAACGGCTGGAAACCTACCGGGAGCCCGCCACAGACCAGATGGCTACAACGGCGTCTTGAGCAGCTCGGGTTCCTGTCCCGGGCGAGCTTCCAGCCACCAGATATTTTTATCCCAGTCCCCCAGCACAATCCTGCGGGCAGGCTTGCCATTGGCTTCCAGCTCATGAATGGCGGGGCGATGGGTGTGGCCGTGAATCATCAGTTGAACGTTATGGGCTTCCAGTTCTTTCACCACTTCCCCGGGGGTCACATCCATGATGGTCTCAGCCTTGCCCTGATTCTTCGCCATGGAGATTTCCCGCAGTTGCCGTGCCATCAGCTGACGATCTTTGAGTGGGCGGGAGAGAAGCATCTTCACCGTTTGCGGGTTACGCATGTTGGCCCGGAACTTCTGATATTCCACATCGGCCGTGCAGAGGCTGTCACCGTGCATCAGTAGGGCAGGTGTGCCATACAGATCCACTACCGTCGGATCATCCAGCAGTGTGGCGCCGGCGCGCGTGCAGAAGTCTTCGCCGATTAGGAAGTCCCGGTTGCCGTGCATCAGGTAGATGTCGGTGCCGGTGTCCCGCACCTCCCGCAAAGCCGCCGCCACCTGTTCCTGCAGCGGGGTGCGCTCGTCATCTCCAATCCAGGCTTCAAAAAAGTCGCCAAGAATGTATAGACGCTCAACGCCCAAGGCTTTGTCTCTGAGGAAGGTCAGAAACGCACCCGTAATATCCGGGCGCGATTCTTCCAGGTGCAGATCCGAGATAAACAGCGTGGTCACGCGTCCTCCAGAACCTCGGCTTTTTCAATCACTACGTCCTCAAACGGGACGTCCTGGTGGCCGGCGCGCATGGTGGTGCGAACGGCGCGGATCTTGTTGACGGTCTCCATGCCCTCGGCCACCTTGCCGAATACGCAGTAGCCCCAGCCCTCGGCGTTCTTGGCGGTGTGGTCCAGAAAACCGTTGTTCTCAACGTTGATGAAGAACTGGGCGGTGGCGGAGTGGGGGTCCATGGTGCGGGCCATGGCAATGGTGCCGACCATGTTGCTCAGGCCGTTGTCAGCCTCGTTCTGGATAGGTTCGCGGGTTTTGCGCGGCGTCATGCCAGGCTCAAACCCGCCGCCCTGAATCATGAAGTTGCTGATAACGCGGTGAAAAATCAGGCCATCGTAAAAACCGTCGCGAACGTACTGTTCGAAGTTTTTGGCGGTTTCCGGGGCTTTCTCGTAGTCCAGTTCCAGCTTGATATCACCGAAGTTTGTCTGCAGCAGAATCATCAGGGTTTCCTGTGTTTGGGGATCGGAATGTTTAAAGTGGCTATTGTACTCAAGAGTTTCGTCCGGTGCATGAGTCCGGCATGGATTTGTGAGTATAATAGGCGGTTTAAACGGAGCATCCGGACAGCTCCCATGATTCATTCCCTGTTAACAGAGATTGTATGAGCGCCGAGTCGAAGAAAGCCCACAATTTTATCCAGAGCCTGATTGAAGACGCCATCGCCAAAGGGGAGCACGCCGGCAAGGTGGTCACCCGCTTCCCCCCGGAGCCCAATGGCTATCTGCACATTGGTCATGCCAAATCGATCTGTTTGAACTTTGGCATTGCCGAAACGTTTAACGGTGAGTGCAATCTGCGCTTTGACGACACCAACCCGGAAAAGGAAAACCAGGAGTATATCGACGCTATCAAGCAGGACGTGGAGTGGCTGGGCTATGAGTGGGCCGGCGAGGTGTGTTACGCGTCGGATTACTTTGATCAGCTCTATGCCTTTGCCGAAGAGCTTGTTCAGAACGATAAGGCCTATGTGTGTGCCCTGAACGCTGAACAGATGGCCGAGTACCGGGGCTCCCTGAAAGAGCCCGGCAAGAACAGCCCATACCGGGATCGCCCGGTAGAGGAAAGCCTGCAGCTGTTCCGGGACATGCGCGACGGCAAGTTCCAGAACGGTGAGTTGGTATTGCGGGCCAAGATTGATATGGCATCCCCGAATATCAACCTGCGGGACCCGATTCTGTACCGGATTCGCTACGCGGATCATCACCAGACCGGCAGCAAGTGGTGCATCTATCCGATGTACGACTTTACCCATCCGATCTCCGATGCCCTGGAAGGCGTTACTCATTCCCTGTGTACCCTGGAATTCGAGGATCACCGGCCACTGTACGACTGGGTGCTGGATAACATCACCATTCCCTGTCATCCGCGCCAGATCGAATTTGCCCGGCTGAATCTGAACTACACCATTACCAGCAAGCGCAAACTGAAGCGGCTGGTGGATGAAAACGTGGTGGACGGCTGGAACGATCCCCGGATGCCGACGATTTCCGGCATGCGCCGTCGTGGTTACACACCGGAGTCCATTCGCAACTTCTGCGACATGATCGGCGTGAACAAGGCCGGTGGCACCGTGGATGTCGGTATGCTGGAGCACGCTATCCGAGAAGATCTGAATAACCGTGCGCCTCGTGCCATGTGCGTGATGCGTCCGCTCAAGGTCACCCTGACCAACTACCCGGCTGACCAGACGGAGACCCTGACTCTGCCGGTGCATCCACAGAATCCGGATATGGGCGAGCGGGAAGTGACCTGGAGTCAGACCCTGTTTATTGACCGGGAAGATTTCGAGGTAGAGCCGCCACGCAAGTGGAAGCGGCTGGCCCCGGACCAGGCGGTGCGGCTGCGCGGTGGTTACGTGATGACCTGCAAAGAAGTTGTGCGTGATGACAGCGGTGAGATTGTCGAGCTCAAGTGCGAATACGACCCGAATACCCTGGGCGTGAACCCAGAGGGCTACAAACCCAACGGCGTGATTCACTGGGTGTCGGCCAGCGACAGCGTGGAGGCGGATATCAATCTGTACGACCGCCTGTTCAACCACGAGTCTCCGGACAGCGACAAGGAAGGCGATTTTCTGGATCATCTGAACCCGGAATCTCTGGTCGTTCTCAAAGGTGCCCGCGTTGAGAAAAGTCTGGCTCAGCCCCGCACCGATCTGCCGTACCAGTTCGAGCGCGAGGGATACTTTTTCTGCGACCAGGAACTGACTGAAAAAGCTTGCAAGCCGGTGTTCAATCGTACCGTAACGCTGCGGGATTCCTGGGGTAAGGGAGGCAAGTAATGCGTATCTACAATACGCTGACACAGCAAAAGGAAGCGTTCAAAACCCTGGAGCCTGGCAAGGTTCGTATGTACGTGTGCGGCATGACTGTCTACGACTATTGTCATCTGGGCCATGCCCGGGTGCTGGTGGCGTTTGACGTAGTGACTCGGTACCTGCGGCATCGCGGATACGACGTACACTACGTGCGGAACATTACCGATATCGACGACAAGATCCTGCGCCGGGCGGATGAAAACGGTGAGGTGTATACCGACCTGACCGACCGGATGATCCGGGCCATGCACGAGGATGAGGCGAAGCTCGGCGTGCTGTCACCCAATGATGAGCCTCGGGCGACTGCCTTTATCGACGACATCATTGCCATGATCCAGAAGCTGATCGCCGGTGGCCACGCCTACGCTGCCGATAATGGCGACGTGTACTTTGCCGTGGAGTCTTTCCCGGATTACGGCAAACTGAGCAAGAAAAAGCTGGAAGATCTGGTAGCCGGTGCTCGAGTGGATGTGCAGGAAGCCAAGCGCAGCCCTGCGGACTTTGCGCTCTGGAAGGCCGCCAAGCCAGGCGAGGTGAGCTGGCAGTCGCCGTGGGGCGAAGGGCGCCCCGGATGGCATATTGAGTGTTCCGCCATGTCCACCAAGTGCCTGGGTGATACCTTCGATATTCACGGTGGTGGCCCGGATCTGCTGTTCCCCCATCATGAAAACGAAATTGCCCAGTCAGAATGTGCCACTGGCCACACCTTTGTGCACACCTGGATGCACGCTGGCGCCATTCGGGTGAACAAGGAAAAGATGTCCAAATCACTGGGCAACTTTTTTACTATTCGCGAAATCCTGGAGAAGTACCCGGCGGAAGTGGTGCGCTATTTTCTGGTGTCCAGCCACTACCGGAGCCAGGTGGACTATTCAGAGGATAACCTGGCGGAAGCCGGGCGTACCCTGACCAAGCTCTATCATGCTCTGCGGGGTATCGTGCCGGCGAAAGAGGCGGACGTAGCGGAAACGGATCACGACCGTCGTTTTGCTGAGGTCATGGATGATGATTTCAATACCGCTGGCGCCATTGCTGTTCTGCACTCAGTGGCGAACGACATCAATCATTACCGTCGGGAAGGTGATGAAGAAGCCGCCAAGCGCAGTGCGGCCGTTCTGGTGCGGCTGGGTGCTGTGCTCGGCCTGCTGCAGCAGGACCCGGAAGCCTTTTTCCAGGCGGATACCGGCAGTGAGTTAACTGCACAGGACATCGAGGCCATGATTCAGGCTCGTGCCGATGCCCGCAAGGCCAAAGACTTTGCGGAGGCTGATCGCATTCGCGATGATCTGCTGGAGAAGGGCATTATCCTGGATGATAGCCGTGAAGGAACCACCTGGCGCCGGAGCCAGGACTGAGTTGATTCGCGCAATGTCGCATTGTGCCGGTGGGAATGACCTTGTAGGGAATTTCACGTACAATGCGGCGCTCTAATCAGAACGTCCCCGCGCTTTCAGGCGCCATCAGGGGAGTCGGGAACTACAAACCCATTGAGGCAAGCAACGATGACAGAACGCGTTCAAGTTGGCGGCATCCAGATCGCCAAGAATCTGTACGATTTTGTAAATAACGAAGCGATTCCGGGCACCGGTATTGACGCTGACAAGTTCTGGGCCGAGTTCGACAAGATCGTGAACGAGCTCGCTCCGCGCAATCGCGAGCTGCTGCTCAAGCGTGACGAAATCCAGGAAAAAATGGACACCTGGAACCGCGAGCACAAGGGCCAGAAACTGGACATGGCCGAGTATAAGGCGTTCCTGAAAGACATCGGCTACCTGGTAGATGAGCCGGCGGATTTCAAAATCTCCACCTCCAATGTGGATCCGGAAATCGCCACCATGGCTGGCCCGCAGCTGGTAGTGCCGGTCATGAATGCTCGTTTCGCCCTGAACGCGGCTAACGCCCGCTGGGGTAGCCTGTACGATGCCCTGTACGGTACCGACGCTATTTCTGAGGAGGATGGTGCTGAGAAGGGTCGTGGCTACAACCCGGTTCGTGGCGCCAAGGTTATTGAGTGGGCCCGCAACCTGCTGGATGGCTCTGCGCCTCTGGCTTCCGGTAGCCATAAAGACGCCGCAAAATACTACATCGACGGCGGCAAGCTGGCGGTTAAACTTCAGAACGGTGACGTGACCGGTCTGAAAGACGAGGCCGGTTTTGTGGGTTACACCGGCGCTGCCGATGCCCCCACTGGCGTTCTGCTGGTTAAGAATGGCATGCATTTCGAAATCCAGATTGATGCCAGCCATCCGATCGGCAAGGATGACGGTGCCCACGTTAAAGACGTTCTGATGGAATCGGCCCTGACCACCATCATGGACTGCGAAGATTCCGTTGCTGCGGTAGATGCCGATGACAAGGTTGTCGCCTACAAGAACTGGCTCGGACTGATGAAAGGCGATCTGGAAGAGTCCTTCGAGAAGGGCGGCCAGATGATGACTCGCCGCATGAATGGCGACCGCACCTACACAGGCGCTGATGGCAGTGAGCTGACCCTAAAGGGCCGCAGCCTGCTGTTCGTTCGTAACGTTGGTCACCTGATGACCAATCCGGCCATTCTGCTGAAGGATGGTAGCGAAATTCCTGAAGGCCTGATGGACGGCCTGGTGACTTCCCTGATCGCCATCCACGACCTGAAGGGCGACGGCAAATTCCAGAACAGCACCAAGGGTTCTGTGTACATTGTTAAGCCCAAGCAGCATGGCCCTGAAGAAGTGGCGTTCACCAATGAATTCTTCGGTCGTGTTGAAGACGCTCTCGGTCTGCCGCGCTTCACCCTGAAAGTGGGCATCATGGACGAAGAGCGCCGCACCACTGTGAACCTGAAAGCCTGTATCCAAGCTGCCAAAGAGCGCACCGTGTTCATCAATACTGGCTTCCTGGATCGTACTGGTGACGAGATTCACACATCCATGGAATTGGGTCCCTTCATCCGTAAGGGCCCGATGAAGCAGGCTGCCTGGATCAACGCCTACGAGCAGTGGAACGTGGACATCGGCCTGGAAGCCGGTCTGTCTGGCGTTGCCCAGATTGGTAAGGGTATGTGGGCCATGCCGGATCTGATGGCAGGCATGCTGGAGGCCAAGATCGGTCATCCGAAAGCTGGTGCCAACACCGCCTGGGTTCCGTCTCCGACAGCCGCTACCTTGCATGCCACTCATTACCACCAGGTGAACGTGTTTGATGTGCAGAAAGAGCTGGCTAACCGTCAGCGCGCGTCTCTGGACGACATCCTGACTGTGCCGGTGATGGAGGATCCGTCCTCCTTGAGCGCCGAAGACATTCAGCAGGAACTGGACAACAACGCCCAGGGTATCCTTGGCTACGTTGTACGCTGGATCGACCAGGGTGTGGGCTGCTCCAAGGTGCCTGACATCAACGATGTGGGCCTGATGGAAGACCGTGCGACACTGCGTATTTCTTCGCAGTTGCTGACCAACTGGTTGTACCACGGCATCTGCTCTGAAGAGCAGATCATGGAAACCATGAAGCGCATGGCTGCGGTTGTTGATAAACAGAACGCTGGTGATGCGGCATACCGCAACATGGCTCCGAACTTTGATGACAGCATCGCCTTCCAGGCCGCTGTGGATCTGGTTCTGAAGGGGCGCGAACAGCCGGCCGGTTACACTGAGCCGCTGCTGCATGCTTACCGTCAGAAGGCCAAGGCCAAATTCGGGCAGTAAAGCGCCCGTCCATAAAAAACCCCGCTTCGGCGGGGTTTTTTATTGGGCCTGTGCCCGTTAACGAAAAATGCGAAGAATGCCGCGTCAGGTGTCGGCGTGCAGCACGTCCGCAGCGTACAGCGTGTTTTCCAGCAGGGTGGCAATGGTCATGGGGCCGACGCCGCCTGGTACCGGGGTGATGTAAGCCGCACGCTCTGCTGCAGCGTCAAAATCGACATCACCACAGAGCTTGCCATCATCCATCCGGTTGATACCCACATCAATGACGGTGGCGCCGGGTTTGACCCATTCGCCCTTGATGATGCCCGGCTTGCCCACTGCGGCCACCAGGATGTCGGCTTCACCGACAAATTTCTCGAGGTTGTCGGTAAACCGATGACATACCGTTGTTGTGGCGCCCTTTAGCAGCAGTTCCATGCTCATGGGGCGACCGACAATGTTGGAGGCCCCGACAATAACTGCGTGCTGGCCTTTATAGGGGGTGCCAATGGAGTCCAGCAGGGTGATGACACCTGCCGGTGTGCAAGGGCGCAGGGTAGGCTTGCGCTGCATCAGGCGGCCGATGTTGTAGGGGTGAAAGCCGTCTACATCTTTGTCGGGGCGTATCTTTACCAGAATCGGGTCCGCGTCCAGGTGTGAGGGCAGGGGCAATTGAACCAGGATACCGTCAACGGCGGGGTTTTCATTCAGCTCGTCGACCAGTGCTTCCAGTGCTGCCTGGGAAGTGTCTTCCGGCAAATCATAGGACAATGACAGGATGCCTGCCTGTTCGCAGGCCTTGCGTTTGTTGCCAACGTATACCTGGGAGGCCGGATCGTGACCGACCAGTACCACGGCCAGCCCGGGCGCTCTCAGGCCCTTCTGTTTTCTGGCTTCGACACCGGTGGCCACTTGTTGCCGGACCCGGGCAGCAATTTCTTTTCCGTTAATCAGTTTGGCGCTCATGTTTCCGTCTTGTCGGTTTGGGCGTAAGAAAGTGAAGGCCGGGCATTGTCTCATGCTTCAGGGTTAACGCCAATGTGGAGGGGTAGTCGGGAACTCCTGTGGTTTCGGGTGGTCTCTTATAAGGCTGTCTCGGCAAGGAATTTTCAATTCCGTGTTGACGGACGCGATCAGCGCCGGTAATATGCGCGCCAACTTTGCTGAGGCACTTGTTGTTCAGTTAACGGGGTATAGCGCAGTCTGGTAGCGCGCCTGCTTTGGGAGCAGGATGTCGGGAGTTCGAATCTCTCTACCCCGACCACTTTCTGGATATTCAGGTGGGCGAACGGTCAAGCGCCCGTAGCTCAGCTGGATAGAGCATCCGCCTTCTAAGCGGATGGTCGCAGGTTCGAGTCCTGCCGGGCGCGCCATCTCGTTAATCGCAGATTGGTACCGGACTCGCCGAACCAGCAAAGTTGAAGTTGGCAGTAGCGTGCCGGATGGCACCTCCCTGATGTGGTGGACGTAGCTCAGTTGGTAGAGCTCAGGATTGTGACTCCTGCGGTCGAGGGTTCGAACCCCTTCGTCCACCCCACTTTTCCCCTGTTTGTTTCCGCGTACCCTGATTCCTTGTTATGGTTCAGAGCGACGCCGGATATGCGAGAGTGGCGGAATTGGTAGACGCACTGGATTTAGGTTCCAGCGGGTAATACCGTGAGAGTTCGAGTCTCTCCTCTCGCACCACCCTTTCTTTTTTCTGATTTGTCCCCATTGTGTTTCCGTACCGCGTTGTTAGGCGCGTCTCAAACCCATATTCAGGGTGGCCGGGTGATTCTCTCGGCGGGGCAAACCGTGATAAACTACCGGCTTTTAATTTTGCGTCCCTTTGGGGTGAGCTGCTCCTGCCGGGATTTTGGTTTAATTTTCATTCACCTACAGAATCTGTAATTTGAGGAACTTCCATGCAAGTGTCTGTTGAAACGACCTCCAACATCGAGCGTCGCATGACGATTGGTGTGCCCGCCCAGGAAATCGACCAGGCGGTTCAGAAACGCCTGCAGGAAACTGCTCGCACCGTGCGCCTGAACGGTTTCCGCCCTGGCAAGGTTCCCATGAGCGTGGTCAAGCGTCGTTTTGGTGACAGCATCCGCCAGGAAGTGGTTGGCGAGGCTATGCGCGACAACTACATCAAGGCGCTGCAGGAGCAGGATATCAATCCGGCTGGTTGGCCCAAGTTGGAGCCGAAGACCATGGAAGAAGGCAAGGACCTCGAGTTCGTTGCGACTTTTGAGGTACTGCCGGAAATTGAGCTGGGTGATCTGAGCAAGATCAACGTTGAGAAGCCGGTGTCTGAAGTTGCCGACAAGGATATCGACAACATGATCGATAACCTGCGTCGCCAGCAGGCCACCATGAAAGAAGTCAAGCGCAAGTCCAAGAACAAGGACATTGTGACTATTGACTTCAAGGGCTCCATCGATGGTGAAGAATTCGAAGGTGGCTCCGCTGAAGGCCATCGCCTGACCCTGGGTTCGGGTCAGATGATTCCCGGCTTCGAAAAAGGCATTGTGGGCGGTAAAGCCGGCGAAGAGCTGGAAATCGACGTCACGTTCCCCGAGGACTACCACAACGAAGACCTCGCGGGTAAAGATGCCAAGTTTGCTATCACTATCCACAAGGTAGAAGAGCCGCAGCTGCCGGAACTGGATCAGGAGTTCTTCAAGCGTTTCGGCATCGAAGCTGAAGACGAAGCCGCTTTCCGTGAGGAAGTGAAGAAGAACATGGAGCGCGAGCTCAAGCAGGCGGTATCCAACAAAGTCAAGAACGACGTTGTAGACGGTCTGCTGGAGACCACCGAGCTGGAAGTACCTGCGGCTCTGGTTGACCAGGAAATTGATCGCCTGCGTCAGGACGCCGTTCAGCGCTTTGGCGGCCAGGTAGATTTCCAGCAACTGCCGAAGGAAATCTTTGAAGAGCAGGCGAAGCGTCGCGTGAAGACGGGGCTGCTGTTCCAGGAAGTGGTCAAGAAAAACGACCTGAAGGCTGACGAAGCGAAAGTGGAAGAAAAGATCCAGGAGATCGCTTCTACGTATGAACAGCCGGACGAAGTTGTTGCACACTTCAACAGCAACCCGGATCAGAAGGCTCAGGTTGAGTCTTCTGTACTGGAAGACGCCGTGGTTGATTTTGTGCTTGGCGCGGCCAAGGTAAAAGAGAAGAAGATGAAGTACGAGGAAGCGGTTCAGGCCGGTCAGCCCCAGCGCTGATGGCCGCCGGGCATTGGCCCGGTGCCGTGTTCTGGAAGCAGCCGGCGTGTCCGGCTGTTTTCATCTGGGCGATCTGCTGGCAGAGTATATGGGGTACCGGAATACAACGGGCTCCCGTTGAAGCAGGAGTCCAAACCATTGTCCATAAGGAGTTCAGGCGCACATGACGCAGAAACCGTTTGATGGCCCTACAATGATAACCAGCTCAGGCCTGGTGCCGATTGTTATTGAACAGACGGCGCGCGGCGAACGTTCGTTCGACATTTATTCCCGTCTGCTCAAGGAGCGGGTGATCTTTCTGGTTGGCCCGGTTGAAGATCACATGGCAAACCTCGTGGTTGCCCAGTTGCTGTTCCTGGAATCCGAAAATCCGGACAAGGACATCCACCTTTATATCAACAGTCCGGGTGGCTCTGTTTCCGCTGGCATGTCCATTTACGACACCATGCAGTTCGTGAAGCCGGACGTAGCAACGCTTTGCATCGGCCAGGCAGCCAGCATGGGTGCTTTTCTGTTGTCGGGTGGCGCGAAGGGCAAGCGTGCCTGCCTGCCGCACTCCCGTGTAATGATTCACCAGCCGCTGGGCGGCTATCAGGGGCAGGCGACGGACATCGAGATCCATACCCGTGAGATCCTGAAAATCCGCAACACGCTCAACGAGCTGCTGGCGGAGCACACGGGTCAGGACATCGAGACCATCGCCCGGGATACCGACCGTGATAATTTCATGGATCCTGCCCAGGCCAAAGAGTACGGGTTGATCGATACAATACTTGATAAGCGCGTATCGAATAAATAATACTGAAAGTCATCGCATCACTACCGGCCGGCGTAAACACTGACGACGCCGGCCAACGAAGAACAGAGGTATTTCAATGGCAGATGAAAGAAACGGCAGAGGCGACGATAACGGCAAGTTGCTCTACTGCTCGTTTTGTGGAAAGAGCCAGCATGAAGTCCGTAAGCTCATTGCAGGGCCCTCGGTGTTCATCTGCGACGAGTGCGTTGATCTGTGCAATGACATTATCCGGGAAGAGATTCAGGAGAACGCCCCGGAGGAGGCCAGCGATCGCCTGCCCACGCCGGCAGAGATTCGAGAGACTCTTAATGAATATGTTATTGGCCAGGATCGCGCCAAGGTCGTTCTGTCTGTAGCGGTGTATAACCACTACAAGCGTCTTCGCTACGGCGAGGGCAAGAGTGATGTCGAGCTGGGCAAAAGCAACATTCTGCTGATCGGTCCCACCGGTAGCGGTAAGACCCTGTTGGCGGAAACCCTTGCGCGCATGCTGAATGTACCGTTTACCATCGCGGATGCGACCACGCTGACCGAAGCAGGCTATGTGGGTGAAGATGTTGAAAACATCATCCAGAAACTGCTGCAGAAGTGCGACTACGATGTCGAAAAGGCCCAGCGCGGTATTGTCTACATCGACGAGATCGACAAGATTTCCCGCAAGTCCGATAACCCGTCCATCACCCGGGACGTCTCGGGTGAGGGTGTACAGCAGGCTTTGCTGAAGCTGATCGAGGGTACTGTCGCTTCGGTTCCTCCTCAGGGTGGGCGTAAACATCCCCAGCAGGAATTCCTGCAGGTGGATACCGGTAATATCCTGTTTATCTGTGGCGGTGCCTTCGCCGGCCTCGACAAGGTCATCCAGGAACGGTCTGAGCGCAGTTCCATTGGCTTCTCGGCTACAGTCAAGAGCCAGGACGACAGCAAGAGCACTGGAGATATCATTCGCGAAGTCGAGACCGAGGATCTGGTGAAGTTTGGCCTGATTCCGGAATTCGTCGGCCGTCTGCCTGTGGTGGCCACGTTGACTGAGCTGGATGAAGAAGCACTGGTGCAGATTCTGACCGAGCCCAAAAACGCCCTGACCAAGCAGTATCAGAAACTGTTTGATATGGAAGGGGTGGAGCTGGACTTCCGGGAAGACGCCCTGCGCGCAGTGGCCAGAAAAGCCATGGAGCGCAAGACGGGTGCCCGTGGTCTGCGGTCGATAATGGAAGCGACCCTGCTGGATACCATGTATCAGATTCCCTCTGAGCATGATGTCTCCAAGGTGGTGATCGACGAGAGTGTGATCAAGGGTGATTCCGAGCCCTTCAAGATCTACGCTAGCAGCGATCACGCCAAGGCGGTACCCGAAGACTGAACGGGCACAGGGCGTAGAATACCGGATGACATAAAAGGGGCGTTCAACGCCCCTTTTTCATCTCAGGCCCGTCTCGTTTGCTCCTGATATTTCCCGTCGTAAAAAGATTGCAATTTATGTCAGCGCCCCAATGTTGGGTGATATGCTGAAAGAAATACTGTCAGAGGATTCCCCATGACCCGTATACCTGATGAAACTGTGCACGAATACCCGCTGCTTCCTTTGCGTGATGTGGTGGTGTTCCCGCACATGGTGGTACCGCTGTTTGTGGGCCGCGAAAAATCCATTCAGGCGCTGGAAGCGGCAATGGAGGGCAGCAAGGAAATCCTGCTGGTAGCCCAGAAAGATGCCTCCACCGACGAGCCGGGCCCGAAGGATGTATTTGCCATGGGCACCCTGGCGACAGTGCTGCAGATGCTTCGGCTGCCGGATGGCACCGTCAAGGTTCTGGTCGAGGGTAACTCCCGTGCCAGCATTTCTGACATCGAGGAAGGCGATTACCTGTCCGGTCAGGCCATTCTGATGGACGAAGAATCCTTGCCGGAGCGCGAGGAAGACGTCCTCACCAAGACCCTGATGGACGAATTCGAGAAGTACGTGAAGCTGTCCAAAAAGGTGCCATCCGAGGTTTCCAATGCCTTGACCGGCATCCACGAGCTTGAGCGTCTGGTCGATACCATGGCCGCGCATCTGGAGATGCGGATTCCCGAGAAACAGGAGTTGCTGGAAGCGCTGGATGTGCGTAAACGGGTGGATCTGCTGCTGGGCAAGCTGGACGGTGAGATTGATCTGATCGAAGTGGAGAAGCGCATCCGTGGCCGTGTGAAAAAGCAGATGGAGCGCAGCCAGCGCGAGTATTACCTGAACGAGCAGATGAAAGCGATCCAGAAGGAAATGGGCCAGCTCGGTGAGGGTAATAACGATTTCGAGGAACTCGAGCAGAAGCTTGAGGAAGCCGGTCTGCCGGAAGAGGCCCGGAAGAAAACCGAAGCCGAGCTGAATAAGCTCAAGATGATGTCTCCGATGTCGGCGGAAGCTACCGTGGTGCGCGGCTACATTGACTGGATGCTGGCTGTACCCTGGAAGAAGCGCAGCCGGGTTCGTCACGACCTTGAAAAGGCCCGAGAAATCCTGGACCGGGATCACTACGGCCTGGACGAGGTGAAGAAGCGTATTCTGGAGTATCTGGCGGTACAGAGTCGGGTCAAGAAGGTAAAAGGGCCTGTGCTCTGCCTGGTAGGGCCTCCCGGGGTTGGCAAGACCTCCCTTGGCCAGTCCATCGCCAAGGCCACCAATCGCAAATACACCCGCATGGCGCTGGGTGGTGTGCGTGACGAAGCCGAGATACGAGGCCACCGCAAGACTTACATCGGCGCGCTGCCGGGCAAGTTGTTGCAGAAGCTTTCCAAGGTGGGTGTGAAGAACCCGCTGTTCCTGTTCGACGAAATCGACAAGATGGGCATGGACCATCGTGGCGATCCGGCCTCGGCGCTGCTCGAGGTGCTGGATCCGGAACAGAACCATACATTCAATGACCACTACCTGGAAGTCGATTACGACCTCTCGGATGTGATGTTCGTGTGTACCTCCAACTCCATGGATATTCCACCGGCACTGCTGGACCGCATGGAGATCATCCGGATTCCCGGATACACCGAAGATGAAAAGGTCAATATTGCCCTGCGTTACCTGCTGCCCAAGCAGCTCAAAGCCAATGGCCTGCGCAAGGACGAACTGAAACTGCCGGAAGAGACTATTCGGGATCTCATTCGTTACTACACCCGGGAAGCCGGTGTGCGGGGCCTTGAGCGCGAGATTGCCAAGATCTGCCGCAAGGTGGTGCGTGAGCACGTAGAGAGCAGCAGCAAGGCCTCGGTGACCCTGACGCCGGATCTTCTCGAGGATTACTCCGGGGTCAAGAAGTTCAAATACGGGCTGGCAGAAGAAACCAACCAGATCGGACAGGTGACCGGTCTGGCATGGACCCAGGTCGGCGGCGAGCTGTTGACCATCGAGTGCGCTTTGACGCCAGGTAAGGGTCGTGTCGTTAAAACCGGCTCGCTGGGTGACGTTATGCAGGAATCCATTCAGACGGCACTTACAGTGGTCCGGAGCAGGGCGGCCGGCCTGGGTGTGGCGGATGATTTCCACGAAAAACACGATCTTCACGTGCACGTACCAGAGGGGGCAACCCCGAAAGACGGCCCGAGTGCCGGTATTGGCATGTGTACAGCACTGGTTTCTGCACTGACCCGAATTCCCGTTCGGGCGGATGTAGCGATGACCGGTGAAATCACCTTGCGAGGTCGCGTTCTGGCGATCGGCGGCTTGAAGGAAAAGCTGCTGGCAGCCCATCGCGGCGGCATCAAGACTGTCATTATCCCGGATGAAAATGTCAGGGATCTCAAAGAGATACCGGACAACATCAAGGAATCGCTGGAGATTCGTCCGGTCAAGTGGATTGATGAGGTTCTGGATATTGCGCTGGCCTACCAGCCGGATCCCCGGGCTGAAAATGCTGACAAGGAAACCGGCAAATCGGCCACTTCTGATGATTCCGGCGACGCTGCAGAGCGCATAAATACACATTAAACACCGGATGAGTTGTTGACACGCCTGAGAGCCCGTTGGTATAACTGTTTCGCCGTGAAGCAGCCAATACCAAGGGCTCCCGCGCAGTAAGTGCCTATTCCGAACACCGGTTTAATGCCGCAAGGAATAAAAAAACTGAAGAATGGAATTCTCCCATCGCTTATGCGATAGTCGAGAACGTCCGCGAAAAAACAAACCGACCTATAACATCTTCAACCTGAAATCGAAGGGGTTTAGTGTGAACAAGTCCGAACTGATCGATGCAATTGCAGAGTCCGCAGACATCTCCAAAGCCGCAGCTGGCCGTGCGCTGGATGCCATGACCAACTCTATCACCGGTGCACTGAAGAAAGGCGACCAGGTTACCCTGATCGGCTTTGGCACCTTCTCTGTGAAAGAGCGTGCTGCCCGTACTGGTCGCAACCCGCAGACTGGTGCAGAAATCAAGATTCCGGCCTCTAAAGTGCCTGGATTCAAGGCAGGCAAGGCCCTGAAAGACGCCGTTAAGTAACGGTTCTTTCTCTGGCAGTTCCCGGTTTCGGGAACTGCCATCAGAATTCAAGGCGCATTCCGGTAAGGGTGCGCCTTTTTGCGTGTTAACTGTGGCTCTCTCAGCTTTCGCCTCACCACTACCAACAGCAGAACCTTGAACAGGGATTCGAGAACAACATGCTTCAAGATATTCGGGATAACGCCCAGAGTACGATCGCCAAGGTTATCGTTGGCCTATTGATTATTTCCCTCTCGATCTGGGGAATGGATGCCATCATCGGCGGCTTCACTGGCGAGCCAGAAGTGGCAACGGTTAACGGCCAGGACATCACCGAGCGGGAGTTTCTGCGCACCGTACAGATGGAAAGCCAGCAGCGCCTTATGCAGATGGAGAATCCGGATCAATCCCTGTTGGACGAAGATCAGATTCGCCGCGACGTGCTGGATGCGCTGATCCGGGAGGCCGTGCTCACTCAGGACGCTCAGAGCCAGGGGCTGGAGCTGACCGACGCCGACATCGATTCCCTGATTACCCAGATGCCCCAGTTCCAGGTGGATGGCCAGTTCAATCGTGATCGGTTTGTAGCCACAGTGCGCAATCTGGGCATGGGCGTTGCCGAGTTCCGCGAAAGCATGCGCAAGAACTATGTGGTAAACCAGATTCGCGCGGCGATCGTCCAGACTGGTGTCGTGGCACCTGAGAATGCAGCCCATTTGCTGGCCATTCAGAATCAGACCCGTGACTTCCGCGTGCTGACCCTTGATGGCAGTAGTGTTCAGGACAAGGTGGATGTGACCGAGGCGGACGTGCAGGCGTACTACGACGAGAACCGTGACCAGTTTCGTCAGCCAGAGCAGGTGGATGCTGCCTACATTACCCTGTCCCAGGGAGCGTTGGCGGAGTCCATTGAAGTTGCCGAAGATGAAGTGCGGGCCTATTACGAGGAGCGTGCTGAAGAATACGCGCGTGAAGAACGCCGTGCCGCCCACATTCTTGTAGAGGCCGGTGATGAAGGGCAGGAGATTCTTGCAACCATCCAGCAGCGTCTTGAAGACGGTGAGTCGTTTGCCGTCCTGGCCGAGGAATACTCAGTCGATACCGTCTCTGCGCAGGAAGGTGGTGATCTCGGTTTTGCCGGCCGTGGTGTCTACGATGAAGCCTTTGAAGACGCTCTGTTTGGGCTGGAAGAAGGCGAAGTTTCTGGTCCGGTTGAGACCAGCTTTGGTCTTCATCTGATCAAGCTGGAAGAGGTGCGCCGCTCCGATGTGCCTGCCTTTGACGAGTTGCGTGAAGATCTGCGACTCGAATTGGCCAGAACCAAGGCCAGTGAGCGTTTTGCGGAAGTTCGCTCGCAACTGGCTGATGCGGCCTACGCCGCCGACGATCTTGCCAGCCCGGCCGAAGAGCTGGGTCTGGAAATTCGGGTGGTCGAAGGTGTCAGCAGGGATGGCGGTGCAGCACCCTTTGATCATGCGGGTCTGGTACGTCAACTGTTCTCTGAAGATGTACTTGAGGGTGGCTACAATACCGAGCTGATCGACGTGGGTGATAACGTGTCGGTCGTTGCCCGGGTGCGCGAGTATCACGAACCGCGCCAATTGGAGTTGGCCGATGTGGAGCCGGAGATTCGTCGGATTCTGGAGAGAACCGAAACCCGGGATGCGCTGGCAGCCCGTGTTGATGAGCTCGTGGCTCAGCTTGAATCCGGTACCAGTGCTGACGAACTTGGTGCCGGTGAATGGCAGCAGTTTGAAGATCAGGGCCGGAGTGTGTCTGGCCTGAGCCCGCGCGTGGTGCAGGAAGTGTTTTCCATGGCCCGCCCGGATGGTGACTCGCCAACCGTTGGCCGCGCCGTTACGGCCGATCAGGCTGCTGTCATTGTGCTGACCGGTGTCAACGAAGGTGAGGTTGATCAGGAAGGTGCGGAATACCAACAGCTGATGCGTTTCCTGGCGCAGCTGGAGGGGCAGCGTGAATATACCGCCTACCAGCAGTACCTTCGCAATACAGCTGAGGTTGAGCGGAACTGATTTGCTGTAGACCTCGAAAAAAAGCCCCCTTTCGGGGGCTTTTTTGTGAGCGGTTCATTCTTTCGGATATCGGGTAGCTTTCAGGCTTTCCTTGATTTTCTTGAGATGGCCCAGAAAATCCGATCCACGTTTCAGCGTTACACCGGTTGCGAGGATGTCGATGACCGTCAAATGAATAATTCTGGAAGACATGGGCATGTACACTTCTGTGTCTTCCGGGGTTGTGACGCCAACCACCACCGTACAGAATTCCGCAAGAGGGGATTCCGGGTTTGTTATACCAATAACCGTTGCGCCGTTCTCTCGCGCCACTCTGGCGATATCAACGCTTTCCTTGGTTCGGCCGGTGTATGAGATCATTACGATCACATCTCCGACCTGCGCCCCTGCCGCCACCATTCTCTGCATGAGAGCGTCGTCGTATGAGGTTACGGGAATGTTGAATCGAAAAAACTTGTGCTGGGCATCGAGTGCGACCGACGCGGAGCCGCCCATGCCAAAAAAGTGGATCTGTTTTGCCTGGATAAGATAGTCGATGGCCGAAGCTAGCGCTTTGTGATCGAGTGACTGGCGAGACTTATCCAGGTTGGCAATGGTGCTGAGCATGATTTTGTCAGCGAATTCAGCCACGGTGTCGTCGGGCTCTATATTCTGGCCGACATAGGGTGTTCCTGTCGCAATGCTCTGTGCTAATCGGATCTTGAAGTCCGGGAAGCCCGTCGCTGAAAAACTCCGACAGAATCGGTTTACAGTAGGTTCGCTGACATTGGCCGCCCGGGCCAGGGCTGCAATGCTGTACCGCGTTGCAGCGCTGGGGTCCTTAAGAATCGCTTCTGCCACTTTGCGCTCGGACTTGTTCAGATTATCCAGGCGTTCCTGAATATCTTCCAGCAGATTCTCTTCCCGGTGCGCGTGACTGGTTGTCATGAATGGATGCTCCGTTGATCTCTTGGGGGCCGAATCATCTAAGAACTCGGGAGTATACCGTTTTATTGGTGTGTTTGCGGTAGTCAACGTGTCATAACGTGGTTTTCTGAGGGCTGGGAGTCAGCAGTTTGACTGTTTTTTTTCTAAAACTACTACTTCCTGTTAATGTGAATGAAGTGGAGCGGCAAATCATGGAGGGCGCGACTCATGGTAAAGAACGCGAATGCCCCGTGTGACCTGATGCTTTTTGGCGCCTTGGGTGACCTGGCTCAGCGTAAACTCTTCCCTGCGCTGTATCAGCTGGAGCGCGCGGGCTTGCTCGCGCAGGGCAGTCGCATTCTGGCGATTGCGCGCACGAAGGCAACAACAGCGGACGTCCGGGAGCAACTGTTTGAAAAGCTTCGCTATCATGTGAAAGACAGTGAGTTTGATGCTGGCGTGGCGAATGCATTTCTGCAGCGGGTGGATTACCTGTTGCTGGATTTCACCGATCCTGAGGGCTACGGGGCCCTGCGTGAGTGGCGGGATGAACCCAACAACGAACTCATCGTCTACATGGCCACGCCGCCTTCGATGTATGGCGTGATTGCCCGCAATATGAAGGCGACCAGTTGTTGTAATGAGAAAACCCGGGTGGTGGTGGAAAAACCTATTGGCCACGACCTTGAGTCGTCCCGGGTGATCAACGATGAGCTTGGAGAGGTCTACCACGAAAACCAGTTGTTCCGGATTGATCACTATCTGGGTAAGGAGACCGTGCAGAATCTGATTGCCCTGCGATTCGCCAACAACCTGTTTGCCTCCCAGTGGGACCAGAATCATATCTCTCACGTTGAAATTACCGTCGCGGAGAGCGTCGGTATAGAAGGGCGCTGGGGCTATTTTGACCAGGCCGGTCAGATTCGCGACATGATTCAGAATCACCTGCTGCAGTTGCTGTGCCTGATTGCGATGGATCCGCCTGCCGACCTGTCAGCGGACAGTATCCGGGACGAGAAGGTAAAGGTACTCAAGGCGCTGAAGCGGATTACCCCGGACATGATGGATCGGTACGTCGTGCGTGGTCAGTACACTGCAGGCACCAGCAATGGCAAGCCGGTTCCGGGTTATCTGGAGGAGGAAGATGCCAACAAGGGCAGTGCCACCGAAACCTTCGTGGCCCTGAAGGCTGAGATCGACAACTGGCGCTGGTCTGGCGTGCCCTTTTACATCCGCACGGGCAAGCGACTACCGGAGAAGCTTTCCCAGATCATCATCCATTTCAAGCCCGCGCCTCACTACATTTTTGACCCGGACCAGAAGCATTTGGCCAACAACAAACTGATTATACGGTTGCAGCCGGATGAGGGAATGGCCCTGAAAATCCTGACCAAGGATCAGGGGCTGGATAAGGGGATGCGATTGCGGCAGGGGCCGTTGGAGCTGACCTTCTCCGAAACCTTTGAAGCGGAACGCATTCCGGATGCCTATGAGCGTTTGCTGTGGGAGGTGATGAAAGGTAATCAATACCTTTTTGTTCGCAGGGATGAGGTGGAATACGCCTGGCGCTGGGTCGACGAGATCATCGCTAACTGGCGAGACAGTGGCGAACCGCCCAAGCGATATGCCGCCGGCACCTGGGGCCCGGTTGCCTCCATTGCCATGATCACACGGGATGGGAGGAGCTGGTATGAGGATGCCTGACATCCGCTTGCCAGAGGGGGTAGGGTTTCACGCCGATGATAATGCCGGGCGCGTGGCCCGGGCCTTGGCCTCGACCGTCGCCGATGTGCTCGCCAGTCGTCTTGAGCAGGCGTCCAGGGTCAGCCTGGTGGTGTCCGGAGGCTCTACGCCTTTACCCTTCTTCAAGGCGTTGTCCGACGCGGATCTGGACTGGTCCAGAGTGGATGTTGTGCTGGCGGACGAGCGCTGGGTGCCGGAGGGCGACCCTGCCAGTAACACAACCCTGGTCAGAAACAATCTGTTAGTGGGCAGGGCTGCGAAAGCCCGTTACCTGGCACTGAAGCAGCCGGGGGAAATTCCGGATCAAGGATTGGAGGCAGTTCGGCAGGCGCTTTCTGTGCTGGTTCTGCCGGTGGATGTGGTGATTCTGGGAATGGGCAATGACGGTCATACCGCTTCGCTGTTTCCGGATGCGCCTGAGCTGCCTGAAGCCATGGATGAGTTCAATACTGGTCTGGTAGCGGCGATGACACCCGAATCCCAGCCTCAGCCCAGGGTGACGCTGACCCGGGCGGTACTGGCGCAAGCGCGCTTTACCGCGCTGCACCTGAAAGGGGAGGACAAGCTGGAGACGCTCAGAAGGGCGTGTTCGGCTCTGGATGATGTATTTGCCATGCCGGTGCGGGCCTTCCTGAAACCCGGCCTGGAAGTGTTCTGGAGCCCGTGACGCCGCGTTGCTTGTCTGGTCACCGCCGCTAACTGCTTTAGGAGATCACCATGAATCAATTGTCGGACTATCATCGCGAGCGGGTGCAGGCCGTTCTGGCAGCCTCGCCTCTGGTGCCTGTGATTGCGATCAAAGACCCGGACGATGCCATCCCGCTGTGCCGTGCGCTGGTAGATGGAGGTATCCGGGTACTTGAAATTACCTTGCGCACCGAGCATGGAGTGCGTGCCATTGAAAAGGTCAGGAAAGCCATTCCCGAAGCCTGGGTTGGTGCAGGAACGGTTACCAGTATCGCCCAGTATCGACAGGTGGAGTCTGCTGGTGCGCAGTTTGTGATTACCCCCGGGATTACTGAGGCCATTCTGGAGTTCGGTGTTACCTCCGAGGCACCGCTGTTGCCAGGGGTTTCGACGGTGTCCGAGCTGATGATGGGGTATGCGTTGGGCTATCGGGAGTTCAAGTTTTTCCCGGCGGAAGTGGCAGGGGGTATCCCTGCGCTTAAGGCCTTCAGCGGGCCATTTCCCGATGTCGTCTTTTGTCCGACTGGTGGCATTAGCCGCCAGACAGCCAGAGATTATCTGGCGTTACCGAATGTCTGTGCTGTTGGTGGGTCCTGGCTCACGCCGGCGGAGGCCATTGCCGGTAAAGACTGGCCGGCAGTGTCGGAAATTGCCAGGGGAAGTCTGGGCGACCTTTAAACCGGACACACAAAACCCACCGTCGTGGTGGGTTTTGTGTGTCCGGCCAAAGGCTGTGCCAGGCGCTGCCCGGCGGCTAGCGGATATCGCTGCCAACGCGCACGATTTTCATGGTGTTGGTGCCGCCCTGGGCATTGACGTAATCCCCCTTGGTAATCACCACCAGATCGCCTTCGTCGACCACGCCGCGCTTGCGCAGTTGCTCCACCGCCTCCGCATTGGTCTGCTCATTGGCAATCCGGGCCGAATCAAACGGTATGGTCTGCACGCCGCGGAACAGGACCACCCGGTGCTGGGTGGAGTGATGGCGGGACAGGGCAAAGATTGGCAGGCTGGATTTGATGCGGGACATCAGTCTGGGAGTGGCGCCCGTCTCGGTCATGCAGATAATGGCTCGGACACCCTGGAGGTGGTTGGCGGCGTACATGGCGGACAGGGCGATGGCTTCGTCTACCCGCTCCATACTCTCATGAATCCGGTGTTTGGACTGGTGCATGGAGGGATGCCGTTCGGCCCCCAGGCAGATGCGTACCATGGCCTCTACCGCCTCTTTCGGGTAGTCGCCTACCGCGGTTTCGGCAGACAGCATGACCGCATCGGTGTAGTCCATTACGGCATTGGCGACGTCGGACACCTCGGCCCGGGTGGGCATCGGGTTGGTGATCATCGATTCCATCATCTGGGTCGCTGTGATGACTGCCCGGTTCAGTACCCGGGCGCGGGCGATGATGTGCTTCTGAACCGCTACCAGTTCGGCATCGCCAATCTCAACCGCCAGGTCGCCCCGAGCGACCATGACGGCGTCTGAGGCGAGGATGACTTCATCCAGAGCCTGGTCGTCGTGTGCTAGTTCCGCCCGCTCAATTTTGGCTACCAGGCCTGCTTCCGAACCGGCTTCGCTCAGCAGTCTGCGTGCGATGTGCATATCTTCGGCGGTGCGCACGAATGAGACGGCGACATAGTCCGCGCCCAGTTTGGCGGCGGTGACAATGTCCTGCTTGTCTTTCTCGGTCAGTGCTTCGGCAGACAGCCCGCCGCCGCGCTTGTTCAGGCCCTTGTTGTTGGATAATGGGCCGCCAATAAGTACCTTGGAGGTAATGCTGTGCTCGTCTACCGACATCACTTCCATTTCGATGCGGCCGTCGTCGAGCACCAGAATGTCGCCGGGGGTAACGTCTTCAATCAGTTGCTCGTAGTCGATGCCCACCCGCTCTGCTGTGCCGGCGTTCTTGTCCATGCTGGCGTCGAGAACGAAGGTTTGCCCGGCTTCCAGAAAGACCTTGTTATCGGTGAATCGCGCGATGCGCAGCTTGGGGCCCTGAAGGTCGGCGAGAAGGGCAACAAAGCGGCTCTGTGCTGCAGCGGCTTCACGAACCTGGCGGGCCCGGGCCATGTGCTCTTCGGCGCTGCCATGGGAAAAATTCAGGCGAGTCACGTCAACGCCAGCCTTGATGATGGCGGCAAGTGACTCCGGTGTGTCTGTGGCGGGGCCGAGCGTGGCGACAATTTTCGTGCGCCTGAGCATATGTGGGTGTCCTTATTCCGGGTTCGCCGGTATGGTCGAAGAGTCGACAGTGCCGGCGGTCAATGAAAACGGGTGCCAGTATATGAACTACTGATGACCCTTCTGTGACACGGTTTCACCTCGCTAGATGTTCGAGGGCTCCCGGTGCCTGCTTTCGTGATATGTAGTAAAGTTACCAAAATAATGGCGATAATTTTTTGCTGTGTCTATGTTTTGAAGCATTTTTTACTATTCTTTGTTCTATGTTCGAGTGAATCCGTAGAGGAGGCTGCAGGATGCATCCAACCATAGTGAAGGTTACTCAGAGAATTGTGGCCCGAAGTCAAGCCACGCGGCAAGAGTACCTCTGTCGTATGGCGGCGCTGAAAAAGAACTCCCCCCAACGGGGCACGCTGTCCTGTGGCAACCTTGCCCACGGCTTTGCCGCCTGTAATCAGGCGGATAAGAACACGCTCAAGCTGATGAACAAGGCCAACGTGGCAATCGTAACGGCCTACAACGATATGCTTTCGGCTCATCAACCCTACCAACAGTTCCCCGATATCATCCGCGAGGCGGCCCATGGTATGGGGTCGGTGGCCCAGGTTGCCGGGGGCACACCCGCCATGTGTGATGGCGTGACCCAGGGGCAGCCTGGCATGGAGCTCAGCCTGTTCTCCCGGGACACGATCGCCATGAGCACGGCGGTTGCTCTCAGCCACAACATGTTTGATGCCACGCTGTTGTTGGGGATCTGCGACAAGATTGTTCCGGGGCTGCTCATCGGATCGCTGAGTTTTGGCTATCTGCCGACCATACTGGTACCCGCCGGCCCCATGCCGTCCGGATTGCCCAACAAAGAGAAGCAGCGCATCCGTCAGCTCTATGCTGAAGGCAGGATTGGCAAAGAGGAGTTGCTGGAAGCCGAGAGCAAGTCATACCACAGTCCCGGTACCTGTACCTTTTATGGCACCGCCAACAGCAACCAGCTGTTGGTTGAGGTGATGGGGCTGCACTTGCCGGGTGCCGCCTTTGTGAATCCAGGCACACCGCTGCGTGAAGCGCTGACCAGGGCAGCGACGGAACAGGTTATCCGGTTATCGAAACCTAACGGTGGAGATCTGGGGCTGGGCGATATGGTAGACGAAAAGAGCATCGTCAATGCTCTGGTCGCCCTGCTGGTAACGGGCGGCTCAACCAACCACACCATTCACTGGATAGCCATCGCCCGCGCTGCCGGCATCATCATTGACTGGAATGACTATGCCGAGCTTTCTGCGGTTGTGCCCTCGTTGACCCGTATCTATCCCAATGGCCAGGAGGATGTGAATGCCTTCCACGAGGCGGGTGGTACGCCGTTCCTGATCCGCGAACTGCTTGCTGGCGGATACCTGCATAACGACGTGCACACAGTGATGGGCCCAGGCCTGGAGCAGTACGCCCGCATGCCGGAACTCGACGATGGTAAGCCCGCCTGGAAGCCTGCAGCTGAGCAAAGTGCCATGCCGGAGGTACTCCGTGGTGTGGCCCAGCCTTTTGCGCCGGATGGTGGGCTCAGGGTGCTGGAGGGCAATCTGGGCAGGGGCGTGATCAAGGTCTCGGCAGTCGCGCCTGAGCACCATACCATTGAGGCCCCGGCCGTGGTATTCAACGATCAGAACGAGCTCAAGGCGGCCTTCGAGGCCGGAGAGCTGAATCGGGATTGCGTTGTGGTTGTGCGATTTCAAGGTCCCCGTGCCAATGGTATGCCGGAGCTACACAAACTCACCCCTTATCTGGGGGTGTTGCAGGACAGGGGCTACAAAGTGGGCCTGGTGACGGATGGCCGGATGTCTGGCGCTTCCGGGAAAGTGCCTGCCGCCATCCACGTATACCCCGAAGCGTTAGATGGCGGACCTTTGGCCCGAGTTGAAGACGGGGATACCGTTGTCCTGGACGCCCGCAACGGAACCCTCAGCATCAGGGTAGAGGATGACGTGCTGGCCGCCCGCAGGCCTGCAACGACGGATTTGTCCGGCTATCATACGGGCTACGGGCGGGAGCTGTTTGGTTGGTTCCGTCGTTCGGCAAGCAACCCTGAACAAGGTGCCAGTTTTTTCTGGAACCACGAGGCATGACAGCAGAACACTATTCTCTGGTGGGGGACATTGGGGGAACCAATGCACGCTTTGCTCTGGTGGGGCAGGGCAGTATAGAACCAGAAGCTATTGAAGTTTTGCCCTGCCGTGACTACGAGAATCTGGATCAGGCGGTGGTCACCTATCTGGAACGTGTAGGTGTGGCGTCGGTCAGGCAGGCCTGTCTGGCCGTGGCCTCCCCCTTGCGCGGTACCCGGGTGACAATGACCAACAATCACTGGCGCTTTGACATTGAGGCGGTGCGACAGGTCTTTGGCTGGTCGGCCTTCAAGGTCATCAATGATTTTACCGCCATGGCGCTGGGCGTGCCCCATGTACCGGACGCCAATCTGGTGCACGTTTGTGGCGGCCCGGGAGACCCTGGCCGGCCGAAACTGGTGATGGGTCCGGGAACGGGCCTGGGCGTTTCCGGTCTGGTTCCGATTCGAAATGGCTGGGTGCCTTTGGTGACTGAAGGGGGCCATGTGGATTTTGCCCCCACCGATGACACGGAAATGGAGGTGTTGCGCCTTCTTCGGGCCAGGTTTGGGCGGGTGTCGGTCGAGCGGATTCTGTGCGGCCAGGGTTTGCTGAACCTGTATCAGGCGCATGCCGAAATCCGTGGCGTGGCGGCCCCGCTCGATGCTCCGGAGAAGATCACAGCCGCCGCTGTGGACGCCTCCGATGCCTTGGCCGGGGAAGTCCTTCGGCATTTCTGCGAAATGCTTGGGCGAACCGCAGGCAATTCGGCGCTGACGCTGGGGAGTCTGGGCGGCGTGTACCTGTGTGGCGGTATGCTGCCAGGGTTTCTCGACTTTTTTCTTGGGAGCCCGTTCCGTGAAGCCTTTGTAGCCAAGGGGCGGATGCGTCCGCTAATGGAATTTACACCGGTTTACGTGGTGACGGAGCCCTATACCGGTTTACTGGGAGCTGCCGAAGCGTTAGGAAATTCTGAGGTATGACCGATTCTTTGATAAACCTGTCCTTTGATGAGCTGGTTCGGCGTGTTCGGGCCTGTCAGATTTGTGCAGGCGATCTGCCCCACGAGCCGAGGCCGGTCATTCAGCTTAGTGAATCCTCCCGCATTCTTGTGGTCGGGCAGGCGCCGGGTCGACGGGTACACGAAACCGGTCTGCCGTTTAACGATCCCAGTGGCGACCGGCTGCGCCAATGGATGGGCATTACCCGCGACACCTTTTACGATGAACAGAAACTCGCCATCCTGCCCATGGGATTCTGTTATCCGGGCACCGGTAAATCCGGAGATCTTCCTCCACGCCCCGAGTGCGCTCCGGCCTGGCGCCGGGCGTTGCTCGACCGCTTGCCGGAGATTCGCCTGACCTTGCTGATCGGTCAATATGCTCATGCCTGGCATATTCCCGGCGCAAGGCGCGCGGTTACCGAGAATGTGCGGCAGTGGCAACAATTCTGGCCTGATGTCATTCCGATGCCCCATCCCAGCCCCCGCAATAACCTCTGGTTGCGAAAGAATCCCTGGTTTGAAGCGGAAGTGGTGCCGGCCATTCAGGCCAGAGTTGCTAGCATTCTGAACTGACCTGGCCACTCCGGTTCATATACTCAGATAGCTCGCTGTATTGTTCCGGGTTAATGTACAGGCCCTGTTTGGTTCGCCGCCAGAGCAGGTCCTCTGGTGTGATCGCCCATTCGTGGGTCATCAGATAATCCACCTCGCGACGAGACAGGGTATCGGTAAACCAGTGGCCGAGATCGGCCATGTTCTGACAGCCTTCCAGAATCTGGTAGCTGCTGGTGCCATAGCTTCGCACAAACCGATGGATTACAGCATCGTCCAGCCAGGGGAAATCGGCCGCGAGTTCGGTGGCCAGCTGCTCCTGAGTGTTGAAGTCGCCGCCGGGCAGCACGGCCGTTCGGGTCCAGGACCGGCCGGCACCGGGAAAATAGCGACTGACCTGATCGGTCACAGCTTCGGCGAGCTTCCGGTAGGTGGTGATCTTGCCCCCGAATACCGAGATCAAAGGGGGCAGCGAGTCCTCATCATCAACCTCGAATGAGTAGTCGCGAGAGGCAGACTGTGCGGTGCCACCCTCGTCGTCCATCAGCGGCCGAACACCGGAGTAACTCCAGACTACATCGTTGGCGGACAGTTGCCGGCGGAAATACTGGTTGACGATCGACAGCAGATAGTCGGTTTCCTCTGGGGAAATCCGCGCCTGCGACGGATCGCCCACGTAATCGACATCGGTGGTGCCGATCAGGGAGAAGCGGTCCTCGTAGGGGATCACGAAAACAATGCGCTCGTCCTGATTCTGAAGAATATAGGCTTCGGTATCCTGGTTGAGCCTGGGTACGACGATGTGGCTGCCCTTGACCATGCGGATCTGCTTGGGAGCTGGCATAGACAGGCTTTCACCGAACAGGCTGCTGACCCAGGGGCCGGTGGCGTTAACGACCACCTTGGCGCGGATGTTGTACTGCTTGTCCCGGTGGTGATCGTCCAGGGTGGCGTGCCATTGCCCGTTACGGCGCTCGGCGCGGCTACAGCGGGTGCGGGTCAATACGGTTGCGCCTTTTTCAGCGGCCTTGCGAGCAGACAGTACCACCAGCCGGGCATCGTCAACCCAGCCATCCGAATACTCGAATCCACGGCTGATGTCTGGTTTCAGGGGCGAGTCCGGGCCAAAGGTAATAGACCGGGAGCCGGGCAGCAGTTCGCGCTTGGCCAGATGATCGTAGAGGAAAAGGCCGGTACGGATCATCCACGCTGGTCGCAGGTGGGGCTGATGGGGCAGGCGAAAACGCATCGGCCACATGATGTGGGGGGCGTTTCGTAGCAGGGCCTCCCGTTCACCGAGTGCTTCCCTGACCAGCCGGAATTCGTAATGCTCAAGATAGCGCAGACCGCCGTGGATAAGTTTGCTGCTGCTGGACGAAGTGGCAGAGGCAAGATCGTTCATCTCACACAGAACAACCCGAAGCCCCCGGCCTGCGGCGTCCATGGCAATTCCGGTGCCGTTTACGCCGCCCCCGAC
Organism: Marinobacter sp. bablab_jr008; assembly: GCF_016464145.1. Classification (NCBI taxonomy): domain Bacteria; kingdom Pseudomonadati; phylum Pseudomonadota; class Gammaproteobacteria; order Pseudomonadales; family Marinobacteraceae; genus Marinobacter; species Marinobacter sp. bablab_jr008. The sequence continues at coordinate 55,960 of NZ_JACDWW010000054.1, read as the reverse complement.
CACCAGAACATCGCATTGCGTGGGGGGAGTGTGAGAGTTGCCTGAAACCAGTCCTTTGTTATTTGCCACTGCCTGAGTGCTCCTGATAATCGCACATAACGCCTGTCATGGAACGATTATCAGGAAACTGCCTGGTCCGGTAAAGCGACCCTGTCACAGGCGGGTGGGCTTACCTGCCTCTTTGCGGCGTTGCTCCCACTCTTCGCGGGTTTGTGCGGCTTCATCACCGGGCAGGAAGTCGATGATCTCGAAGTAATCAGAGCTGAACTGGTCTGCCACCACGGTTTCACGAGGTTTGATCCGGACCACGTAGACGGTCTGGACATTCTGGTGGTCGAACTCGCGCCAGTACTGTTCATCTTTCAGGAAGCTGTAGCGATGCCCCTCAAGGGCCCGGATAACGGCGTCTGTGTTGGTGCTGCCGGCCCGTTCGACAGCATCCTTGTACTGGTAAACAATGCTGTAGGCCGAGGCCGCGGATGATGAAGGGCGCATTTCATAGCGGTCTGAGAAGGCCTCAACAAAGTCTTTACCGCGCTGGTAGTTGTTCTCGTAGGGCAGGTTCCAGACCCAGGGGGCGGCACCAACAACACCTTCCATGATGGTCGGGCCAACCTGTCTGACCATCCCCAGTGTCAGGTTGGGCACAACGATCTGCATTTTTTCCGTCAAACCCATTTCATAGGCCAGGTTCAGAGCCCGGACCATGTCATCGCCGAACAATACCATCATCAATACTTTGGCATCGCTCTCCTGGGCCTGTTCCAGCGCTGCGCGGAAATCATTGATCAGCGCCCGGGGGAAGGGGGTTTTTACACCCTGGTGCACGTCGGTGTTTTCGGTGTTGGAAAACTTTCGTACCGATTCTTCCACGGACCATCCCCAGGTGTAGTCTGAGGTGATGTAGAAAAACTTCTGGTCGGCGTGGTTACGATTGAGATACTGGCTCAGTGCCTTGGCCGTCATCCAGGCGTTGTAGGGCTCCCGGAACATATATCGATGCCCCTCGGCGCCGGTGGTGGCATTGGAGTAGGTCAGGGTGCCGAAGTAGATTCGGTTACGATCCCTGGCGGCTTTGCCGGAAGCAATAGCGACGGCGCTGGAGACGCCACCGAAAACCATCTGCGCGCCCTCGCGGTCAATCAGTTCGGCGGTATTCCTGGCGCCCTGGTCTGGTTCTCCACGGGTATTGCGAATCACCAGTTCGAGGGGCTGGCCCATAACACCGCCTGCCTGGTTGATTTCATCTACCGCCAGATAGGCGCCAAGCCGTTGTTGAAGGCCCTGGTCCTTGTATCTTCCGGTCTGGGGGTAATTCAAACCTATCTTGAGGGTATCGGCGAGGACGGTCGTGCTGGATAATAGCAGGACAGTCGCAAAGATCAGCGCGTTCCTTGGTCTCATTTACGTTGGCCTCCGTAACGGCAGCACAGCGGGTATGGCTGCGTTGCAAACAGTTATTTTGATTGTTTATTGGGCAACTCAAGTGTCAGCCGATACTGTCCGGCCAACAATGGGACTAAAGTTGAAGTTCCGGTAACAATTTGTAGGACGAGCGTTCGATCACACAACCGTTGCTATAAGGCAGGGAAACATTGAGAAGAATGACCAACTCACGCTCGCCTGAAAGCCTGTCGGTGGTGCTCATGGCATTGCTCGCTTTGCTGGTGGCGCTTCCGGCCAGTGCCGAGTGGCACCGATACTCCGACACGGCAATGACAACGCCCGTTGAGCTTGAGTTCTGGGCTGATGAAAGCGTGAGCGCCGATGTGGTGGCCCGTGAGGTATTCGATGTATTTCACCGTGTTGATACCCAAATGAGCCGGTACCGGGCAGATTCTGAATTATCAGCGCTGAACCGGGAGGCTGGAAAAGGCCCGGTTAACGTCAGTGATGGTCTGTTTAAGGTGCTTCAGAAAGCCCGTGAGGTGTCCGAGCTGAGTGAGGGGGCATTCGATGTCACCTTTGGCTCGGTGGGTTACCTCTATGACTTTCGGGCCGGCAAGCAGCCAACGGATGAACAGGTAGCGACCGGGCTCACGCGGGTAAACTTCCGCGATGTCGTATTGGATGTATCCGGGCAAACGGTGGCGTTTCGCCAGCCGGGAATGCTGGTGGACCTGGGCGGCATTGCTAAAGGTTACGCTGTCGATCTGGGTATTGAAGTGCTGGAAGCCCACGGCATACGCCACGCCCGGTTGAGTGCTGGCGGTGATATGCGTCTGCTGGGGGACAAGCGGGGGCGCCCGTGGTATGTGGGTATCCGGGATCCCCGGTCTGGCAATGACAACGCGGTGGTGTTGCCGTTGGCGGATGTAGCGGTATCCACATCCGGCGACTACGAGCGCTTTTTTGTTGATGACGCCGGTGAGCGCGTACACCACATACTGTCACCGAGCACTGGCCGTTCGGTGAAGGGAGTACAGAGCGTTACGATTATTGGTGACGATGCATTGACCACCGATGGCTTGTCCACCGCGGTTTTTGTTCTGGGCCCTGAGAAAGGCCTCAAGATGGTGGAGCGCTTGCCGGCGATCGATGTGGTTGTGATCGACGACAAACGCATGATGCATGTGTCAGAAGGGCTTGTTCCCCCAGAGCCGTAGTAGAGGCAACGTCCCTGCTGTCAGCCGTTGATGGTGCCGTTGACCACATTGGAGAACGCAATCAGGCTGTCCTGCATGGTGCTGTTGCCCAGGCCGTGGCCGGTAAAGCGAGCGCCAAAATCACCCTGTTCGCCATGCAGTGCCATGTAGTTCAAAAGCACCGTTTGAACCAACTGGTTGACGTTGTTGGCGGCCGGGCTGGAACCTGTGTCAACGGATGCATCTGGACGCATGGAGCCGATTTGCCTTCTAATCGGGGTAGGGCGGCCCTTTGGATCGTAGATGAGGAAGAACGAGGCAGCCGTTTGTTGGTTGTCACCAGTCCATTCACCTTTGCCTCTGCCTTCCAGGGAGTCATCAATTCGACCATTGCTGGAAACCGAGCCGTCGCTGAATACATACAGCATCAGCGGCGTTCCAATTCGTGCAGCGTATTCGAGACATGCCCCCATGCAGCGGCCTGCCTGTTCGTCCCGCCGCTCTCCCGTGCCTCGCTCACCAGTGTGGTAGTCGTATCCACCCATGGTGATAGTACCTGCACCAGCGTAGCCGTTAAGCACCAGTTTCATCACAGAGGCTGTTTTCTGGAATTCCCGATTCCCGTTGAATTCCGAGCTTGAGAAAATACCGGCCGGGCCAACGATGTCGGGATCGGCCATTGGATCAAGAGGGTTTGCCTCTTTGCCATAACGGTCTGCGAGGTCTGCACTCTTGAGATACCCGCACTTCACCAGCTTTTTGACCACCTCATCTGTGGTGATCCCAGCGTTCACTTTTTTCATTTTGGCGTCGCTGATCTGGTAGATAGACTCCATGACGGCCACAGCATCGGAGGGATCAAGAATTCCGATCAAATCGCCTACGTCTACCAGACCCGAGGCATCAGATGGGCGGTCTACCTTGGTGGGCCTCACTTCGGGGTCTATCAGGTTCATCGGCGCCATGGAGTTGCCCCCGGAATCCGAGCTCTGGGAGCCTATTAACGTAAGTAACTCTCCGTTGGCGCCGGCTTTGTAGATTCCATACATCGGGTTGTGTGGATTGTTGCCAGTATCGTTTTCTGAGCGAGCGGCGATGATAGCGCCATCCACGCCTGCGCGTGTGCTGGCACTGGTGCTTTGCATAATACCTCTCAGAAAACCACTATCGGAATGAAACGCCAGGCCAAGCTCCTCGTTTACGAAGGCTGGGTCAGAAGGCAGCATGTCACCCGGAAGCCCGAGTTTGTTGTATCCCGCAGTGGTTAGAAAGTCCATCTGACCACCCGCTTTGCCCATGAGTACGTTGGAGCCCGCGATGTTGGCGCCGCCGGCCAGATCAAAGCAGATGAAGGGTATCTTTCCGGCACCGGACACGGCGATACCGCAGCTTTCTTTCAGATTATCGAGATCGGATGACAGCGCTGCGGCTGCCTGACGTGGATTGGCGAACAGGCTGAAGACCGAGGCGCCAAACAGGGTGGCCGAACCTGCCATCAGTCCTTGGGAAATAAACTCGCGTCTGGTCCGCGGCTTGCCATGATCCTGGTGGAGGAGGGGGCTGCCGTTTGCCAAAGGTTTTTTCCGGGATTTGCGTATAAACATGATCGGCTTCCTTTACTGAACCAATGTGGTGGCGCTGCCAAGAACAGCGGCACAACTTGCCTTGACAATCGTCTTGGTGCGGTCATCTTCACAAGCATTACCACCACAGGCTTTCAACTTATTGATGAGTGCATACAGCTCTGTCTGGATCTCATTGTCGGTCGGTTGGGAAGCCAGATTATCTCCCACGAAATGGGTCATCAGGGAGCTTGTAATCAAGCTGTTGCCGCCATGATCAAAAGCGTTTTCGGCCGGAGCAGAAAAGTTAAAGCCAGGGAACATAGTTGATCGGAGCTCGTTGTTCTCTATCAACGCATCGCAATACTGGATAGCCAATTGCGTAACAGCCATCTGGTGCGACGACAGGAAACCCTGAATATTCTCCACCGTGGGCAGTTGTTGCTTCACGGTATTGTAGGTGGCACTTACATCCGGATGCGTGGTGGCAACGCCGGTCATTCGGGCCATGGAGGCATTGATTTCATCAAAGGTTTTCAGACCGATTTCCGGTGACGCCGGAAGGTCTGCCGGCTCGGGCTGCGGCAGGGGCGCGGGCTCGGTCCGGGCAAACTGGTTGCTGCCGATCTGATCAAAGGTCAGGAAGAACTCGTCAATTCCGGGGCCGCCTTCAAGCGCAATAATGGTGCCCATAGGGGACAGTGGCTGGCCGATGCCTGGCTGGTAGAGGTCTGCATCGAGCAGGACATCGAGGTTGGCCCAGGCTTGCCCGACAGTGGCTTCTTTACCGTTGATGCCCAAACGCATTCCCCTGAGCGGGATATTCGAGGGCTCGACGCTGTCATCCAGGCTGATGAAAAACGGACTGGTGAATCGGTAGGCGTAGCTGTCGAACTGGCTGACTTCAAAGACGATAAAGCTCTGTGGCAGGTCAATCAGGTGGGAGACCCCGAACAGCAGATAGAACTTCTGGCCCACACCCACTTCAAAGTTGGCCTGAATCTGCTGGGGTGTCAATGCACGGTTGTGAATGGCCACCATACGGATGGCCCCCTGCCACGGGGAATTGCCGTCGGTTTCATTACCCAGCACCAGGGCAAAGCTGTCGTCCCACTCGGTCAGCAGTCCGCCCTCGTCGGGATCAAGGTCGCCCGAAAACTCGCCATTGACAAAGATCTGTCGACCGGTCGTCGGGCTGTAATTAACCACCACATGCTGCAAGGTTGCTTGTAACAGCATATCGGCATCCTGAGTCGCAAAGGCGCTGTTCTCGTCGCTGGTGGTGGAGCGATGCAGTACTTCGTAACGCTGGAGCGACTGGCTCAGGGTTACATTGCGTGTGGTCGCGGAGCCGGAATAGGTGACGATGCGGGCGTCTTCCTGGGTGATATTCCCGGGAGCTACCCAGGCTTCGATGCTGTATTCACCGGAGGTGGTCAGTTGGGTATGGAGTTTTCGGCTTGCCGAGGTGCTGCCCTGGGCCTTGCCGGCAGGCACCATAAATCCTTCGCTGTTTTCTCCTGCGGGGCCAAGGTCGATGCCCCAGCCGCCAACCCAGTCAACGTTGCCGCTGAGCGTGAGATTGAGCGGTGGCTCAATACCGCTGGTGTCAAATGCAGTTTGCCCTTCACCCGCTTTGAATTCGTACAGGGCAATGACATTGTCTTCATAGCGACCGCCGGAGTTGGCCAGCAGGCCGTCGGCACTGAGCTCAACCGCCTTGCTGACCACCAGGGCAGGGTCGACAGGCGTTGCGCTCAGATCCTTGACCATTTCCAGAATCTTCATTTCCATCAGGTTGGCCGAGGCTACGCAGTCGTTATCCCAGCAATTATGGAAGTCAAAGCGCAGCCGCTGTACCAGGCGAGAGTCGGCGGGCACCGTGGCATCAATGCGGCTTCGGGCCTGGTGGTAGGCGGTGTTTACATCGGCACTGGCAATATAGGGTGTCTGACCACCATCGCTATGGCACTCGCTGCAGTACTGTTCGAGCACCGGATACACTGTGGTGGCGAACAGGCCGGGCTCGGCCGGCAGAGAAATGGTGGCCCCCGGATCTTTCAGGGCAGGTGCACGTAACTCGACGGTTTTGGCCGAACCTCCACCGCCTGCCCAGTTTGTGATGTAGGTTGTCAGGATGTCGGCGCAGGCAGAGTTGCTGGATAACCAGCAGTTATGGCCATCTGCCACTTTGGTTACCATCAGGGAGTCAGACGGATCCGAGAGATTTACAATCTTCTTTGCCTGGGAATAGGCGCTGTTGATGTCCTGCTCGTTAACAAAGGTGGGCGACTGACCATCGGCCCCGTGGCAAGACCCGCATTTATCCTGGGTCACCAGATTGTCCCAAACGCTGCGTTTGAAATTGGACACATCCTCGGTTGCCGGGGCCGGACCACTGTAGACCATACCGCCTGAGTTGCCGGAGGTATTGGGGAGAGATTCGGTCGATTCGCCCCCACAGGCGGCCAGCAGCAGGGTGGCTCCCACAACAACGAGTACCGATTTCAGGGCTTGCGCCGGTGTGTGTGCTCGCAGTGTCATCATCTGTTACTCCCCCATGCAGTAAACAGCGGATTCAGCGAACACCTGCTTCAGGTTGTAGCCCTGGTTCGCGAAGCTGACAACCATACTGTTGACCTTTGCCCGGTCGTCACTGTCCGAGGGTGGGCGCAGGCAAACGTTCTCGAAGACTTTCTTCACCTGACACTGGGCAAAGGCCCGGGAATGCGCGAACTCCCGACCCAGGCTCTTGGCACCGTTTCCGGAGCCGGGCAGGGTTGGATCCCAGCCGAGGCGCCGATTGGCACCCTGGCGCCAGTAGTTGTCCCAGCGGTCGTCAGGTGTGACATAACCCTGCTCAAAGGTGGCCGAATTGATGTGATATTTGCTCTGTACCCGAGTGCCGGTTACCGGATCTGTTGTGCCGACGGCGTTGTAGATAAGGCGCCCCCGTTCACCGTCCGGGTCGCTATTCTGGTTGTACTGATAGTCGTAGTAAGCGAAGGCCTGGGTCATCGGATCCATGCCGGTGTGGCAGCCTACGCAGTTGTTGAGAAAAACCCGGCTGTCTCCGCCCGGGCTGCGGGAGACATCCTGACGAATACGGTCTGTGGGCAGGGTAACGTCAGCGACCTGCTCCAGGTCGTTGCACATGTGGTTGATCAGGGTAAACCGGAACATGGCGCGGTTGGTGCCCGCGCTGAAGAATGCTCGGGCGGAGGCGCGGGATGTGATCACGCCGGCCGTGGCCGAAGATGGCAAGCCGTTATAGCTGGATTGGCTGACCCGAATCAGGTTGTCGCGCAGGCTGACGCCCCGGGATTCCAGTTCCGAATAATGGTCGTTGTTGCTCACAGAATAGGGCGTTAAGCCGAGGGACGGATCGCCAATGTAGAGCACGTCATCAAACAGGATCTTCCGAAAATCCTGGTCGTCCCGAACCATGCCGACAACGGTGGCAATGTAATCGTTGAGAGGCACGAACTTGGACATGGCCTCGTTGGTCCAGGGCGCAGCAAAGTTCTTGAGTGTGACATCGTAAAAAGCGGGATCTTCCATGGCGATGAACGCAGCGCCTTCGGGATTGGAAGGTATCAGGTCGGCCATCGACTGCAGGACGCTCTCGGACGGTGGAACGCCCGCAATACGGTCGTGTATCTGTTTGGCCTGTTCCCTGGCGCCTGCCTCAGCCAGGCTGGACACCATTCCTGAAATAACGATGATACTGCAAGCCATGGTAATCAGGCTTGTCATCCTGTTCCGGGCGGTCATGTCCGTATCCCTCAATGATGGTTAGCATCCGCACATTAATGCTTTTTGACAATTGTTAAAAGTTTACGACTTGCTATATCTTAAAAATTGAGTCCCAGGCCACGTTATTACATTGCGTTACGTAAAAGCTTTGGAGTGACAGGTTCGAACCGACTTAATTTATGTCATGGAATGTCATCCACCACAGGGTTTGTTACATTGGAAGTCACGTCATCGGTTCTCTCTGCTCGCTATCACCGTGGTCGGTTGCTGGCCTGTATCGGTGCACTGTCGCTGACAGGATGCCTGTCTGGCGGTGACAGCCAGAAGGCTGATCCGGTTGTGGTCGAGGAGCCGGTTGCCTACATAGAACGGCAACTTGTATTCAATGAAAACACCGGATCGCTGGTTGAGGATGATCTTGCGAACCCTGCCGAGTTTCGGCCCGGAGCCCGCCTCCTGCTGAAATCCAGTGCGGCAGCAAGTTCGTCGGCAAAAGATATCTCCGCATCTGCATTTTCCGGTGGATCCTCCTATGACGTTAAGGATCTTCACGTTTCCCAGGATGGGAACCGGTTGCTGTTTGCCTTGCGTGCCCCCGAAATAGATGGCGCCGATGATGACGAACAGCCCACCTGGAATATCTGGGAATACGACCGAACCACGGCATCGCTTCGCCGTATTATTGATTCGGACGTGACCGCCCGCGCGGGTCAAGACGTGGCGCCGGCTTATCTGCCTGACGGCCGGATTGTTTTCTCGTCGACGCGCCAGCGTGTATCCAAAGCGATCCTGCTGGACGAGGGCAAGCCCCAGTATTCCGGCCTGGATGAGGAGTTGGACAGTCCCGCGTTTCTGCTTCATGTCATGGATGACGATGGCCGGAACATTGAGCAGATCACCTTCAACCAGAGCCATGACCTGGACCCCGTGGTTATGAGCGATGGCACCATCATTTTCAGTCGTTGGGATAATGCCGGTCAGACTCGAAACAATGGTGTGAACCTTTATCGCGTCAATCCTGACGGTACCGGGTTGAGCTACCTTTATGGCCGTCATTCCCATGAGTCCATTCCGGAAGCCAGCGACATCCAGTTCCTGCGGCCCCAGGCACTGGATTCAGGCAACCTGCTGGTTCAGCTGCGCCCTTTTGAAAGCGATGACTATGCGTCGGTGCTGGCAGAAATTGATGTTGAGCGATTTGTAGAGGCCGATCTTCGCGTTGACGGCACTGAGGGTGTGGGACAACGCTCATTGATTCCGGGCATTCGCCTGAATGGAGAGTTAACTCTTGACGGGCGCTATGGGTTTGCGTCGCCGCTTCTGGATGGCACCGGCCGTTATCTCGTCAGCTGGACCCCTTGCCGATTGCAGGACGTTGCAACCGATCGCATCGTAAATTGTACGGAAGATCGACTGGCTTCTGACCAATACCGCCCTGCCGCTCCGGTGTATGGGCTCTGGCTTCTGGATGCGGCAGAAAGCACCCGCCGTCCGATTGTGACTGCGGTAGAAGGCGTCCAGTTTGACGAGGCCTTGCTGATGCGAAGTCGCCCTCTGGAACGTTTTATTCCAGAGGCCCAGTTCCCCGGCGATGCTGGCGCGTTGGCGGATGACGGCTATGGAATTCTCCACATTCGCAGTGTTTACGATCTGGACGGCACGGACACCACGCCAGCCGGCATCCCTGCTATGGCTGATCCGGTGCAAACGCCACCGGAGCAGCGCCCGGCAAGATTCCTGCGCCTGGAGAAGCCCGTGGCGATACCCGATGACGACGTACGGGATTTCGATAACAGTGCATACGGGCGAAGCCCTGCCCAGCTAATGCGGGAAATCCTCGGTTATGTCCCGATCGAACCGGATGGCTCGGTGAAGGTTGCAGTTCCTGCCAATGTTTCCTTTGCGATCAGCGTACTGGACGGGCAGGGGCGAAGACTCGGGCCAAGGCATGAGAACTGGCTGTCCGTTCGCCCCGGCGAAACCCGGGAGTGTTCAGGTTGCCATAATCCGGACAGCCCCGTACCCCATGGTCGGGCAGATGCCGGCCCCGAGCCTGCCTGGGCCGGGGCGCCAACCACTGGCCGGCCATTCCTCAACACTAATCCGGCACTATTTGCTGATATGGGCGAAACCATGGCCGAGGTCTATGCCCGAATCAACGGCATTCGTCGACCGTCGCCGGATCTTGTGTACGAAGATGACTGGACCGACCCGAATGCGGCGCCAGTGGGCGCAAGCTTCACGTACGCCTACGGTGATCTGGACACGGTTCCGCCCATTTCCGCTGTCTGTGCCGGCGAGTGGGCGCCGAATTGCCGCATTGTGATCAACTACGAACAGCATATTCACCCGCTCTGGAGCAAGGTCCGGCAGGAAGTGGACCCTGTCACCATGGACGTCATTTCCGATTCCACCTGCACTGGCTGCCACACCACCTCCGATGCCGCTGGAATGGCCCAAGTGCCCGCGGGACAACTGGATCTGGGCGATGGCCCATCACCTGCAGAGCCGCTTCACTTCAATTCGTACCGCGAACTCCTCTATCCGGACAACGAGCAGGCGTTAATGGACGGAGCCCTCGTAGATGTGCGGGTGGATTCCGGGGAGGTGCTGAGGGATGAAGAGGGTAATCCGATCCTCGATGTCGATGGCAACGAGCAACCAATTATGGTGACCGTGCCGGTTCGGCCATCCATGTCGGTAAATGGCGCCCGCTTCAGTCGATTCTTTGATGTATTCGCAGTCGGCGGCAGCCATCAGGATTTTCTTATGCCCTCCGAACTGAGGCTGCTTTCAGAGTGGCTGGATATTGGTGGGCAGTATTACAACAACCCCTTCGATGCCCCGGAAGACTGAACCAAGGACTCAAGCTCGTACCATGCCCATCGCCATTCTCATGATTTTGCTGTTGCTGCCTGCCTCGAGTTGGGCTGGCTGGCTATGGGGCTCGGAAGACGAAGACGTGGCCCGGGTGCAGGTAACGGAAGCGTACCTGTCCTGGCGGACTGGCCCGGCAACCGGCTATCCGGTGTTTCACACCAGTGAGAAAGGCGAATGGCTCACCATCCTTCAGCGCAAGACCAGCTGGATCAAGGTGATGGACTCCCGAGGCAGGGAGGGCTGGGTGTCGGTGGCGGACCTGGCTCAAACCGTGGATGTCACGGGAGAGACCGTGAGCCTCCAGGTTCCTGACCTGGATTCGTTCGGGAAGCGACGGGCAGAAGCCGGTTTGATGATGGGCGAGTTTGACGGTGCTGCCGTGATGGCTGGCTATGGAGGTCTTTGGCTGACCCGGAATCTGTCTGCAGAGCTGTGGGGGTCTCAGATTCTTGGCAGTGCCTCCGAGATTCGGATGGTTAATGGCAATCTGGTGCATCAGCCATTTCCGGACTGGCGGATATCGCCTTTTTTCACCCTGGGGATTGGCCACATCTGGGTTGAGCCGAAAGCGTCTCTCGCCCAGCCGGAGGAACGTGATAACAGCATCGGCCATGCTGGCCTTGGAATCAGGGCCTACATCACCGATCGATATTTCATCCGTGCCGAGGTGAAGGACTACAAAGTCTTCACGACCCGGTCCACCAACGAAGAAGCGACAGAATGGAAAATCGGACTAAGCATCTTTTTCTGAAACCGCTGTGCCTTGCGGCAGGCCTTTGCACCGCTGCGGCAGGACAGGCGCAGGAAGACCGCCCGCTGATCGAGCCCGATGTGACGCCGGTGCCGGTTACCGAAGCCCTGATCGATACCGAAAACTTCGAGATCGGGGCATTTGTGGGTGTGCTGAACATTGAGGATTTTGAATCGTCCCTGTTGTACGGCGGCAAGCTGACATACCACCTGAGCGAATCGTTCTTCTTCGAAGCAGGTGTGGGCTTTGCGGAAGGCGGCGAGACCAGTTTCGAGAAGCTGGCCGGAGATGTGGAGGTGCTGACCGACAGTGAACGGGACTATAGCTACTACAACATCAACCTGGGGTACAACGTGCTGCCGGGTGAGGCGTTCCTCACAGAGAATTACGCCTTCAACACCAATTTCTATCTGATTGCCGGGGCAGGGGCCACGGAGTTTGCCGGCGATACCCGTTTCACCCTGAATGCGGGGGCCGGCTATCAGGTTCTATTGACCGACAGCGTGTCGGTGCATTTTGGGGTGCGGCAACACTTTTACGACATTGACGTGCTTGGGGAAGAGAAGACCTCCGTCAATACCGAGGTCAGTACCGGGTTGTCTGTGTTTTTCTGAAATTAAGGAGGAATGGCTGTGAGAGCATCCATAGCAAGACTGGCATTGGCGGGTGTACTGGCCTGCGCGAGCCCCTTGGCCGCGGCTGAGGCCATTAACGTACCGGCGCCAGACTTTACCCTGGAAAGCCGCTCCGGGGAAAACCTGCGGCTGGAGGATCATCGGGGCGAGGTCGTTATGCTTAACTTCTGGGCTTCCTGGTGTGGGCCCTGCCGTCAGGAAATGCCCCTGATGGACGAGCTTTACAGCCAGTACAAGGATCTCGGTTTCACCATTCTGGCAGTGAACGTGGATGAGAATCGGGACGAAGCCCTCCGTTTCCTCGACAAGGTGCCGGTCAACTATCCGATTCTTTACGATCCGGAGAGCTCGGTCAGTGAACTGTATGAGGTTCAGGCCATGCCAACGACGGTGATGATTGACCGGAACGGCAATGCCCGATATCTGCACTACGGCTACCAGCCAGGTTACGAGGATGAATACGAGCAACAGATTCGCGAACTGGTGCGCGAGTAACTTCTGGACGGTGCCCGCTATGCGAATTTTGTCGATCCTGTCGTCCCTGTCTCTGGTTGCACTGCTGTTGATGTCGACCGGCTGCAGCTCGGTAAAACCCTGGGTGAAACCCTACGAGCGTGACAATCTGGCGGATCCGGTCATGAGTCTGAGCAGGCATGGCACGGCTGACGCCTACATGCATCACGTCTATCAGGCCAGAGAATCCGCTCGCGGCGCTGAAGGCGGTTCAGGGGGTGGCTGTGGCTGTAACTGACAGATTTCGGGTTGCTGCACTCAGTCTGATGGCCCTGATGGCGTTACTCACGGTTCAGTCCGCCACAGCGGCGACCTTACCCGTGGACAAAGTAGACGTGCTCTATCATCGTTACGATGGTGGCGGCATGGTGATTGATGGCCCGTCGGTGCTGGTCCGCAAAGGCATTGGACCCCAGGTCTCATTTTTCGGTCAGTATTACGTGGATTCTGTGTCTGCTGCCTCGGTGGATGTATTGGCGACAGCCAGTGCCTACGAGGAGGAGCGCACAGAATACACCGTGGGTGTGGATTACCTGTACGACAAGGCCATTCTGAGTCTGGGTTATACCAACAGTACGGAAAATGATTACGAAGCCAATACCCTCTATTTTTCGGTGAGCCAGGAATTCTTCGGAGGCATGTCCACGGTGACCATGGGCTATGCCAGTGGCTGGGACGAAGTGGGTCGGGTTGGTAATGATTCCTTCAGCGAGGAAGCCGATCGTCGTAACTACCAACTGGGCCTTAGCCAGGTCGTTACCCGTAACAGTCTGGTAGGCCTGGACCTCGAAGTGGTCACAGACGAGGGTTATCTGCAAAACCCGTATCGTGTGAACCGCTACATTAATCCCGATAATCCAGCGGAGTTCCTGACTCAACCGGAACAGTATCCGGAAACCCGAACCAGTACCTCCGTGGCCGTGAGAGCGCTTTACTATCTGCCGTATCGCGCCTCAATACGCGGTGAATACCGCTATTTTTCAGATACCTGGGGCATTAACGCCCATACCATGGAACTGGGCTACGTGCACGGGTTGACCCAGCACTGGACCCTTGAAGGTTCCGTCCGCTATTACACCCAGAACGAGGCGGATTTTTACAGCGATCTTTTCCCGTTCAAGAACTCTCAGACCCATCTTGCCCGGGACAAGGAGCTCAGCTCGCTTTCAGGGACAACCCTGGCAGTAGGCGCGGTGTACGAATGGAAACAGACGTCGCTTCCGGGCATTGATCGTCTGCAGTTCAGTCTGTTGGTGGACTGGCTGAATTTTGATTATGACAACTTCCGCGATGTCACCGCGGCCGGAAACTATCTCCCCGGCGAAGAACCCCTTTATTCCTTCGATGCCTATGTCACCCGGGCGTCATTGATTCTTGAATACTGAGCATGCAGGAAGAACGACCATGGCCACTTGCTTGAACTCCCGATTTCCGGCGCTGTTAGCGGCATTGACCCTCGCCCTGACAGCCCCTGCCTTCGCCCAGTCCAATCCCGGGGAGGAGAAGGACGAGACCGCGGTCGCCGAGCAGGTTGAGGCCCTCAAGAAGAAGGTTATCCGGCTTAACCGGGATCTGTTTATCCTTGAGGAGGACCTGCTGTTTCCGGCCAACACCCAGGTTGCGGTGTTTCTCAGCGTGGATGCTGGCAAGTTTCTGAAGCTGGATGCGGTCAAGCTGAAGGTTGACGACGAGATCGTTGCCTCTCACCTCTATACCGAGCGTCAGGCGAAAGCACTTGAACGCGGCGGTATGCAGAGGCTTTACGTGGGCAACCTGAAGACCGGAGCCCATCAGGTGACGGCGTTCGTTGAGGGCATCGGGCCGGATCAGCGGCCTTACAAACAGGCAGCGTCGCTGGAATTCGAGAAGGGCACCGGCACAGCTGCACTGGAGGTCCGTGTTGAGGATCGCTCTTCCGATTATCAGCCCTCAGTTTCCATCGTGGAGTGGGAGTAAGCCGCGCCGTGGGATTGACAGTGATCAAGCCATTTCGAACGCGTTCGGTATTGTTTACCGGCGCTTTGTTATGGCTGACGATGGTTGCTCCGGCCCAGGCCGATGAGCCCGGACCTGAGCGGGCGAAGGACCTTCGGTACGGTTGGGCTCTGTATGAGTATCATCAGGGCAATGTCTTTGAGGCTCTGACCCAGCTGGCGGTTGCCCGTGAGCAAGGCGGTATCGAAGGACATGGTGATCACCCGGCTTTGGTAGAGGGTGGGCTGATGTTGTCCTGGGGCATGACCCGTGAGGCCAGCAAATTGTTCACGGAACTGCTCGGTAGTGACGGCGCGGGTAGCACACTTTCGCCGGAGGTTCGCAATCAGGCCTGGTTCTATCTGGGTAAGGTGTTTTTCCTGGAAGGTAATCGTGAGCTGGCCGGCGAGAATCTTGAGCGCGTGGATGGTGAGATACTCGCTGAGGCCAACCATGACCTCTTTCGGGAGTGGGTTTATCTGCGAGCACGAGTGGCCATGATGTCTTCGAGGATCGAAGACGTATCGAAGCTGACGTCGCTAAAGGAACAACTGGAAGACACGGACATCTGGTCCCTTTACCTGCAATACAATTCTGCCGTCGCCGCTCTGGACGCGGGAGACGTCGCGACAGCCGAGGCTGAACTGCAGACACTGATCGCCATCATTCAACAGTCTGCCGATTCCGCCGAACCAGAGGCCGAACGCGAAGGCCTGTTGGACAGGGCCCGACTGTCACTTGCCCGGCTTTACCTCAGGGATGGCCGGTTCGACGCGGCGCTTGAGATCCTTGGCGACATGCCGCTGAATGGCGTATTCGCTGACCAGGCCCTTTTCGACTATGCCATAGCGGCGGCCGGGCAGGGCAGGCCGGATCGGGCACTTGATGCGCTCGATACGCTGTCGAGCAGGGATCTGTTTTTGCCATGGCGCCAGCAGGTTCCGTTCGCCCGGGCCTATGTTCTTGAGCAGATGAACAAACCACAGCGAGCATTGCCGGCCTTCAGGCAAGCGGCCGACCTTTACCAGGCCCGTATTGAGGAGCTGGACATTATCCGGAATCGGCTCACTGAAGAGAGTCTGATGGCGCAGCTTGACTTCACTCGTGACAGCGACGGGATTCTCACGGATTCCTACGGCCGTTTGCGGGTCCAGCCTGCCGATTTCGGCATAGCCGAAGTGCTGGCTTCGGAGACTTTCCAGCAGGCGCTTGCAGAATTGAACGAGCTCTACCAAATGCAATCCTTTATCGCCGAGCGGCAGTCCCGGTTTGAATCCTTCCGGATCATGCTGGAAACCCGCGAACAACAGCGTCAGGTGCGGATTGCGGAAACTCGTCGGGCGCTCGAAAGCCAGCAGGCGAACCAGTGGCAGACATTGCATGAGGAATTCAGGGAAACGATCGCCACTGCGTTGGCTGAAGAAGACGCTCAATTCTTCATGACCGCAGAACAGAAAGCACTGAGAGACAAGCTCAACGAGGTTGAAGAAACGCTGGCGGGCTTGCCTGACGACGCCACCACGGCCAGGCAGCGTGAGACTTACCGGAGGATGCGTGCCTACTTCGACTGGTGGATTGCGGATGACTATGGCGTGAATCGCTGGGCGGCGCAAAAGCAGTTGCGGGAGCTGGATCGTGAAATGCAGCACTTCCAGGCCCAGCGGCAGAGGGTTGAAACCCTGATGTCCGACGATGGCCGCCATGCCGAACTGGCTCGCCGCATTTCTGCCAGCGAGCGCGAACTCGCCACCCTTGGCCAAGAGGTGGCGGTTGCATTGAGCAACGCCCGGCGAATCCTCCTGAGCCAGGTAGACAGCATGCTTGTCGCCCAGCAGGAGGAGCTCAATGGGTATCTGGTGGCTTCCCGCCATGCCCAGGCCAGGTTGGCGGACCAACTGTTCCGTAGATCGCAAAACCCGGGAGCCGGTGATGAGTAACGGGACTCCTGGAAAGATGGTGAAAGGCCTTGTCGTAGCAGGTGCGCTGCTCATGGCCAGTGGCTGTCAGGTGTTACAGTCGATGATGCCCGCCGGCGACGAGGAAATGCCCAGGGTCCGTGAGGGTACCCTGGCCGCGCTTCCGGCGACTGAAACCCGTCAGGTTCAGGGTATCGAGGCTGGCAGCGGCCCCGCGGATGATGTCTCCATCGAAACAGTGATGGAAAGCTACAAGGCGCTTTTGCCGCTGGTGGACGATCCCCGCAAGCAGGTTACCATCCGCCACCGGCTGGCCGATCTGGAATTCCAACGGGCGGAGCGGAAAATGGCCGATACCGCTGTCGATGAGCTCGCCGGTGCTATCGAGGCCTACCAGCGTCTTCTGTCCGAATACCCGGAGCGCGAGGGCAATGACAAGATCTATTATCAGCTTGCCAGGGCCTGGGAGCTTCGGGGCGCGACGCCCCAGCAACTCGATACTCTGGATACTCTGGTCCGGCGGTACCCCGATTCGGACTACTGGATAGAAGCTCAGTTTCGCCGCGGCGATCTGCTGTTTATCGATGGCCGATACCGGGAAGCCGAGCAGGCCTTCGGCGAGGTTACTCTGGCCAGCCAGGAGCGTATGGCCGATGCCTCATTTCTGGTGAACGCGCATTACATGAAGGGCTGGAGTCTGTTCAAGCAGGCGCAATACCAGGAAGCCCTGTTCAGCTATGTAGAAGTGCTTGATTTGGTGATGCCTGAGGGGCAGCCGGTGGAAGATGTGGATCAGCGGAGCCAGACCCTGATCGAGGATCTGTTCCGGGTCGTAGGGCTGTCCCTGTCTTACCTTGATGGCGCGGAAACCCTGCAGGCGTTGTTTCGCCAGACGGGCGGGCGTCCATACGAAATTCTGGTTTATGACCGCTACAGTGGGCTTTTGGTCGAGAGGGAACAATACGGTGACGCCATCGACGTATTTGAAGCCTTCATAGAAGACCACCCGGCGAGTCCCTGGGCGCCTCGCTACCACATGCGGATTATCGATACCCTGGAACTGGCCGGTTTCACCCGTACTGTGCCTGAACGAAAGGCCGACTTTGTGAGCCGTTACGGAATTTACAGCGCCTATTGGCAGTCAGCGGGCCCCGATGCGATGGGTTTCATTGAGCAACAGCTGGAGCAGCTTCTGCCTGAGCTGGCAGACCGTCAGTATCTGTTGGCGGGGGAAGTCATGGATGAACAGCAGGCCAACGATCACTACCGCAAAGCCGCTAGTTATTACGCCGAGTTTGCCGCTACCTTCCCGGATCATCCCCGCACACCGGAGCGTCTGTTCCTTCTGGGTGAAACCTATCTGGAGCTGGAAGACTGGGCGGAAGCCATCGCCGCTTTCGAGCGTGTGGCCTATGACTACCCGCAGGACACCGTATCCGGGCGGGCAGCCGAAGCCGGCTACGCGTCGGTTCTGGCATTCCGTGAGTATTCAATAACCTGGAACAGTCTACCCATATCAGAACAGGCGGCTTATCAGGAACTGCAGCAGTTGAATCGGCTGCGGTTTGCAAATGCATTTCCCGAAGACCCCAGGGCCCCGGCGGTGTATTACATTGCGCTGCAGCAGGAGTTTGACCGGAACAACTGGGAAGAGACCGTCAATATGGCGGCCCGGCTTGTGACCTGGCAGCCCACGCCTTCCGCTGAGTTAACGACAGAAGCCTTGCTGTTGTCTGGCCACAGCCTCTCTGAACTGGCCCGATACTCCGAGGCGGAGCAGGCTTACCGTGATGCCCTGGCGACCATGGCAGAGGATGATGAGCGAAGAAGCGGGGTGCGTGAAAACCTGGCCGCTGCGGTCTATCGGCAGGCCGAGCAGTTGGCCGATGCCGGTAATGTGGAAGCTGCCGTCGGCGAGTTCCTGCGAGTCGGTGCTGTGGTTCCGGAATCCGCACTAAGGGCAAACGCTGAATACGATGCCGCCTCACTTCTGATAACCGCCAATCTCTGGGAACCGGCCATTGGTGTGCTGACCAGTTTCCGAAGGGCTTTCCCGGACCACGAATTGATTGATACGGTCCCGGCAAAACTGGCGTTGGCCTATCGTGAAACGGCGCAGTGGGAGCGAGCAGCCGACGAACTTCAGCAAATGGTGGCCCTGGCGACAACGCCGGAAGAGCGAAGAGAAAACCTGTTGATTGCAGCAGAGCTGTACGATCAGGCCGGAAACCGTGACAAGGCCATCGATACCTGGCGGAATTACGCCAACAGCCATCCCGAGCCGGCCGATGTCTACATGGAAGCGGCCAATCGGCTGGCTGAGCTCTATCAGCAAGCTGATGACACCGTAAAAAGAGATTACTGGTTGCGCAAGCAAATGGAAACGGTGGACCGGAATCCGGACGCGGCGGACGACCGCATGCGCTACCTTGCCGCGTCAGCCTCGGCCATTCTCGCCCGCGAAGCGCTTGCCCGGTATGACAGCATTCGCCTGACGTTGCCACTGAATGAGAGCATGGCTGCAAAGACCGATGCGCTTGAAGGGGCAGTTAATGCTTACAAGAAAACCGCCAGTTACGGCCTTTCGACGTTCGCAACCGAGGCCGGATACCAGATTGCCCATATCTATGGACGCCTCGGTGCCGATCTGATGGATTCGGAGCGGCCCTCCGGGTTGAGTGAGCTTGAGCTGGCCCAGTACGAGCTTTTGTTGGAAGAGCAGGCCTATCCATTCGAAGACAACGCCATCGATATCCACGAGCAGAACATCCGGCGGGCCCGGGAGGGCATTTTCGATGAGTGGGTCAAGCGCAGCTACGAGGCCCTGAAAGTCCTGCTGCCAGGGCGCTACCGGAAGGAAGAAGTGACCTCGGGGGTTGTCTATGAACTTGATTAAGACCTGTGGTCTCTGTCTTTTGTTGTCAGTCGCGTTGTCTGGATGTGTCACGGCCCCGACGCCGCCAGAATCTGATCCTCAGGTCGAGCAGGCTGTCCTCGAGGCGTCATTCAGCGAAGCGGTCAAGGCCATGGAGCAGGGCAACTTTGCCGAAGCCCGGACCGTTTTTGAACAATTGGCCCGGAACTATCCGGACAAAGCCGGCCCCATGGCCAACCTTGGCATCATTGCTTTCCGGGAAGGGGACGCCGATAGCGCGAAAGAATGGTTTGAGCGCGCGCTGGCGGTTAATTCCGAACAGGTCCAGGCTTTGAATCATCTGGGCGTGATTGCCCGAAATGCCGGAGAATTCGATGAGGCGGAACGGTATTACCGAGCTGCGTTGGCGGCGGATCCGGATTACGCGCCTGCGATTCTTAATCTGGCCTTCCTGCTGGATATCTATCTGGGTAACCCTGCCGATGCGATCGAACTCTATGAGCGTTATCAATCGGCTGCCAGAGAACCGCACCCGAGACTGGAAGACTGGATATTTGATGCGAAAAACAGAATCTGATTTGGACAGGTTGATATGAAACGTCTTTCGCCGATCATTCTGGCCGCTTCCGCTCTGATAGCTGCGGCGCCCATGCTTTACGC
Source organism: Marinobacter sp. bablab_jr008 (assembly GCF_016464145.1). Taxonomy (NCBI): domain Bacteria; kingdom Pseudomonadati; phylum Pseudomonadota; class Gammaproteobacteria; order Pseudomonadales; family Marinobacteraceae; genus Marinobacter; species Marinobacter sp. bablab_jr008. Next base: position 35,853 of record NZ_JACDWW010000054.1, on the reverse strand, counting down.
CCAGGACACCCCGGGTGTGGTAACCATCGAAGGTACCCGCATTCGTGGCGACCAGGAAGTGCCCACGGTCATGTATCTGGTGCCCTGGCAACCACCGGAAGTTGAACAACTTCGGGCGCCAGACGAGCGGCTCATGGTTAATCAGGGGATTGCGCCGCTGGAACGATATGAATTCCAGAGGCTGGTGCAATACCACAACGAATTCCTGAAACAGACACAACCGGCAGATGAATCGCCAGAGTGAGACATTCCTCACATCTGCTCTGTGTTCTTGCGCAAAAATAAACAAACCCTCACACAGACTTGCGCGAACTTACCCTGTCCGGGCGAGCTCGCGAATAGACTGATCTGAAAACGGACCATGGAGTGCCCAGAAAATGATCGATACCGCCGTTCGCTTCTTCCAGGAAGGTGGCTTTTTTATGTTTCCGATCGCCGTTGTGCTGATCATCGGACTCATTGTTGCCATTGAACGTTACGTCTACCTTTCCGCCCAGAAACTGACCAACCGTCGGGATTTCAACCGCCTGCATCAGATGATTGCAAAGCGCGATCTGAAGGGCGCCCTGAATTACACTCAGGAGTCCGGTAGTGCCATGTCCACCATGATCGGCTTCGGCCTTCAGCGCCTCGCCCGCCGCCAGGGTCGCGAAGAGATCGAATACGCCATGGAAGAGGGGTTGCTGGATGTTATGCCTCGGCTGGAAAAGCGCACACAGTACCTGGCAACACTGGCCAACATCGCCACGCTGCTGGGCCTGCTTGGTACCATTATCGGTCTGATTGCTGCCTTTACCGCAGTAGCCGCAGCGGATCCGGCCCAGAAAGCGAGCCTGTTGTCCCAGAGTATCTCGGTCGCCATGAACACGACAGCGTTTGGCCTGATGTCAGCCATTCCGATGCTGCTGATCCATTCGCTGCTGCAAACCAAGACCAACGAGATTGTTGATAGCTTCGAGATGGCCGGCATCAAGGTTCTGAACCTCCTTAGCGATGGCTCCGGCAACAAGTCCGGTGCACAACCACAGGGTCAGACTGCCGCTGCGACGGCACAGGTAGCGACACCGGCCGGTAGCCCGGCCTGATAACCAGCCAGAAGGATGTCAGGCCATGAGACGGAAGCATCGTCGCCTACAAAGTGAGGCAGATCTCGACATCACGCCCTTCATGAATCTCATGATTGTGCTGGTGCCGGTACTGCTGCTGAATATGGTGTTTGCCCACACCAGCGTTCTGGAACTCAACTTTCCGACCGGCGAGAGCCTGTCGGCAGAGCAGGCTGAAGAACTGCAGATCCAGGTTGTGATCTATGAAGATCGGCTGGTTGTTGCAGATAACCAGGGCGGCGTCATCAAGGACATACCCCGGCGTGAGGGCGAGTATGATTTTCCTCTGCTCAAGGATGTCATGAAAGAGATCAAGAGTCGGGTGCCGGACAAAAAGGATGTGATCATCATGCCGTCCCGGCAGACCTCTTATCAGTCTCTGGTTTCCGTGATGGATACGGTGCGCTCCTATGAAGCCGTAGTGGCTGGCAGTGTTGTCGAGGCAGAACTGTTCCCCGAAATCTCCCTCGGAGATGCACCTGCCCAGACCTCGGGCACCGCGGAGGTAAGTTCATGAAAGAATCCGCGAAAGCCCGTCGTCTGAAACGGCATTACCGGCGCAACAAAAGCCAGGGAAAAATGAACCTGGTGTCGCTGATGGATATTTTTACCATCCTCGTGTTCTTCCTGATGGTGAACTCTTCGTCTGACGTACAGGTACTCAACCAGAACAACACCATCAAATTGCCCGATTCGACTGCCCAACAACCCCCGGGTGATGTACTGGCACTAACCGTGACCGACCGGGATATCCTGGTGAACGGCCGGCTGGTGGTGAAACGCGACGCGTTCCAGACCTTCGAGGGGCAGGTTGAGCCATCGCTGAAGCAGGAGCTCGACTACCAGGCCAGTCGTTCGTCGGGGCCAGCACCGGAGGCAGGTCGCCCCATTACCATTCTTGCGGACCGGGAACTTCCTTACGAGCTGCTCAAGAAAATCATGTCCACCTGTGTGGACGCCGGTTATGCCAGCATTTCCCTGGCGGTTAATCAGCGCACGGAACAGGGGGCCTGAAGCTAATGGATTATCGCTACGGATTGCCCTGGAATCAGGAGAGGGGAGAGCGCAAGAGACTGTTGGCGGCGGCGGTTGTCGTGGTGCCCCTGTTTCTGGTTTTCGCGGGCTATGTGAGTTGGGTTGAGTTGCCGGAACAGGATCGGCAGGAACAGGAAGCCTTGCCGCCCCAGTTGGCGAAGCTGATTGTTGAGAAAAAGGAGCCACCCAAGCCGGTATTGCCAGAGCCTGAGCCGCCAAAGCCTGAGGAAAAGCCGGTGGAGCAGGCGAAGCCTGAGCCAAAACCCGAACCCGCTCCAGCGCCGGTTGTTCCAGAACCGGAAGTGGCTGAAAAACCGGAACCAGAGCCCAAACCGGAAGAAGTGGCCAAGGCTCGGGAAAAGGCGAAAAACACCGGGATTCTTGCCATGGGCAACGAGCTGTCGAAGATCAGTTCGCTGGCGGAATCGGTCAAACTGGATAGTCCGGTTACCAATACGGCCGAGCCGATCGCCAGGAAGACCGGTGATACCCTGGCTTCCCGTGCTACCGAAAACACCCGCAGTAGTGGTGTGAATGAAATCGCTTTGAGCCGGGAAACCCGTGAGCTTGCCCTGGCAGAACGGGAGCGCGCGGAGGTGGCCGAGGCGGAACGTGTGGCTGCGGTAAAAGAGACGGTGCGCAGGGAGCAGCAGGAAACTGCCTCGAAATCGCGTAGCCGGGAGGAGTTGCGCCGCACCATGGATGCCAACAAGTCCGCCATTTACAGCATCTACAATCGCGAGCTGCGCCGAAAACCCTCGCTGCAGGGCAGTATCACGCCCGAACTGGTTATCGAGCCGAATGGTGCGGTGTCCAGTTGCTCGGTTGTGGAGTCAACACTCAACGAACCGGCACTTGAGAACAAGATCTGCAACCGGTTGCGGCTGGTAGACTTTGGAGCACGACCAGGAGTCGACAAGACCACCATTCGTTATCCGATCGAGCTGTTGTCGAGCTGACGGTTGGCTCCGGATCAGGGGTGGTGAAGGATCGCTCCTGATCAGGCGCTTTCGACAGTGTGGGGCGCAAACAGCTTGTAGCGGTTTCGCCCCTCCCGCTTGGCACGATACATGGCGATGTCGGCGCCGTTGATCAGTTCCTGAACGGTGGTACCGTCTTCCGGATACAGGCTGATGCCAATGCTTGAACCCACGTTTATCTGGTTGCCGTTGATCTGATAGGGCCGTTTGTTTGCTTCAATCAGCCTGTCGGCCACGGCAAACACGTCGGATAGCCGTTCCATCTCCGGTAGCAGCACAATAAACTCGTCGCCTCCAAGTCGGGCGAGTGTGTCGTCTTCCCGCAGGCAGTCTTTTACCCTGGTAGTGAACTGAAGCAACAGGTCATCCCCCACCGCATGGCCCAGCGTGTCGTTCACTTCCTTGAAACGGTCCAGATCCATAAACATCACTGCAAGCAGCATTTCCTTGCGATGGGCATGGCGAATGGCGTGCTCCAGCCGGTCTTCCAGCAATCGTCGGTTCGGCACACCGGTGAGGGCATCGTAGTAGGCTAGCTGTCGGATCTGTTCCTCGTTCCTGCGATTTTGCGTGATATCCGTGAACAGGCCCGCGTAATGTGTGGTATTGCCGTCATCGTCGGTGATTGCGGTGATGGTCAGAAGTTCCAGATAAAGCTCACCGGTTTTTCGGCGATTCCAGATTTCTCCGCGCCAGTAGCCGTGGGTTTCCAGGGAATTCCACATGCGCCGGTAGAACTCGCTGTCGTGGCGCCCGGATGAGAGCAGATCCGGTGACCGACCGATGACCTCTTCGGCGGTATAACCGGTCAGTTGGGTGAATGCCGGGTTGACGAATTCAATGCAGACGTCTTTGTCGGTCACCATTATGCCTTCAAAAGACGATTCAATGACCCGCTCCGCCAGTTGCAGGGTTCGCCTCGATTTGGCCAGGGCCTGATCCCTTTGTTCGAGGGCTTCGCGAAGATCGTCCAGATACATTTGCTCAGCGCCGGTCAGCATGTCGTGATAACCGATCAGGCCGGTAACCTCTCCAAGCTGATTGACCACGGCAAGATGGCGGATGCGATGATCTATCAGCAGATCGCGGGCGTGAATCAGCGGGTCTTCTTCGTTTACGGTGAGCAGAGGCCGGGTCGCCAATTCATTGACCAGGGTGTTGCTGGTGTGGCGTGCAATAAACCGGACCATATCCCGCTCGGTCAGAATCCCCAAACCTTCTTCGTCGCAATCGACCACCACCGCATCGGCATGATGGCGATGCATGTAACTGGCCACTTCCGCCAGAGACTGGTCGCCCCGAACCACCAGTGGCGGGCGCGGTACGGCCGCCCGCACTTCCCGCAGTCGCAAGTAGGGTTCCAGGCCCTGGTTGAGGGCCAGGTCGGTCTGGGAAAGGATCCCGACCGGTTTGCCGCTACTGTTAGTCACCAGAAAATGGCGTTTTCCGGTATCACGCAAACGAACCGCGGCTTCACCGGCATCCAGAGTCTCGGGCAGGGACAGCACAGGTGAGCTCATCACCGTACTTACCGGCTGCCGGAATGTTTCAGGGTCTGTAAAGTCGATCGCCAGGGCGTCATGTTCTGTCCAGATACCAACAACCGTTCCGCCATCGGTAATCAAAATGGAACTGACCGAGGTTTCGGACATCCGGGCAGCCGCATCGGCAATGGTTGTGTCCAGCTCACACTGAAGCAGGACGCCCGTGTGCATAATGCGTGATACCGGAAGCGGCTGCCCCATGGGCACTCCTGTTATTCTTGGTCTGTCTGTTGCGAAGAATTCGGTAAAAGTGAACCTTCGCTCATTTATATTGAAGTCTATCAACCCCCGGCTTCCGATGCCTTAACTTTTACGTAGCTTCCAGGCGCGTCCTCAATCGCCTCAAGCGGGCCTTCCCCGGGCTGACGGGGCTGAACTTGCTCTCCCTCGAATGTCGCCAGCCATTCACGCCAGTGTGGCCACCAGGATCCAGGGTGATGTTCTGCGCTATCAAACCAGTCATCCGGCGAGCCTGGCAATTGGTTATTGGTCCAGTACCCGTATTTTTCCTTGTAAGGGGGATTAATGACCCCGGCAATATGGCCGGAACCGGACAGAACGAATCGCACATCGCCGCCGTAAACCCCGGCGCCCCGATAAGTCGTTTTCCATTTAGCGATATGGTCCTGGCGGGCGGAAAGGAAGAAGGAAGGTACCCTGATGGCGGAAAGATCAATGCTTTCACCCGCAATCGTGAGGGCATCCGGCTGCACCAGTCGGTTATGCAGGTACATTTCCCGAAGGTAGTAGCTGTGCATTCTGGCGGGGAGGTTGGTGCCGTCGGTATTCCAGTACAGCAGGTCGAAGGCTTTGGGTTTCAGGCCTTTGAGGTAGTTGTTGGTCCAGTAGGACCAGAACAGATCGTTTTCCCGCAGCAGATTGAAGGTAAAGGCCATGGCCCGGCCATCCAGGTAGCCTTTGCGCTCCATGGTTCGTTCGATACCGCGGATTGAGTGATCGTTAATGAAGACGCCGATGCCGCCGGGGTCTGAAAAATCCAGCAGGGTGGTCAGATAGGTGGTGCTGACGATCGGGTTACGTTGTTTTTTTTCCAACCAGGCCATCGTGGTTCCGAGCAGGGTGCCGCCAATGCAGTAGCCGATGGCATTCATCTGTTGCTCGCCGGTCGCTTCAGTGACAGCATCAATGGCAGCCAGCGGGCCTAACTCCATGTAGTCGTCCCAGCCCCTGTTTTTCTGGGCTGGCCCGGGATTCCGCCAGGAAATCACAAACACCGTCTGGCCCTGGTCTACCAGCCAGCGAATGAAGGAATTGCGTTCGGTGAGGTCGAGAATGTAGTACTTGTTGATCCAGGGAGGAACGATCAGAAGCGGGCGCTGGGCCACGGTGTCTGTTGTTGGCGAGTACTGGATCAATTGCATCAGTTCATTCTGATACACCACTTTGCCAGGCGTTGTTGCCAGGTTGCCGCCCACCTCAAAGGCTGAACGGTCGGTCATGGCGACGTTGAACAGATTCGGGTTCTGCCGGATATCGTCTACCAGGTTGCGGGCCCCATCCACCAGATTCATGCCCTTTCGTTCCCAGGTTATCCGCAGGACTTCCGGGTTGGTCAGCGGGTAGTTGGAAGGTGAAAGCGCGCTCGTCAACTGACGGGCGTAGAACAGCATCTGGTCGCGACCTGGGCCGGGGAGCCCCTCCATACCTTCAACCCAACTCAGGAAAGCACGGGAGTTGATCAGATAGGCCTGTTGGAGCACATCAAAGGACAGATGCCGGTGCCAGTCCTCCGCCAGGAAGCGCCGGTCGTCCGGGTCCGGTTCGGCGACTGGTTCTGTAGGTTGGCCGGTGAGTCTGGTCAGTGTGTAGCGAGCCAGCCCCAGGTGTTTGCGGGCAAGATCGATTTCTGCACTGGCGAACCGGAGCGGGTGCAGCAGCAGATCCTCGGCCATGGTTCGATAGGCGTCCGAGATTTCGCTCAGTGTGGAGAGTTTGGTGTCCTCCATCATGCCGGTGTCACCGAGCCACTTTTCCAGCTGTTGCTGGCCCTGGCGGACGTTGTCCTCAAAGGTTTTCACCAGATGGGTGGCGGTTTTGCTCACGAAATCCAGACCGAACATGGGGCTCTCCTGCCTCTGAATAAAAAACGGCCGGAATGAGTGCCATTCCGACCGGTTTTGGTGTTGCTTGTCAGGCTGCCGATTTGGAACCGCTGGCCTTGGCGGCTGGTGCTTTCTCTTTGGCTGGTTCGCTCGATTCCTGTTCGAAGACCTTCTGCACCTGATCACGGGTTTCGCTGAAGTAATCCTGCCAGGCTTTCCAGTCCTGGGTGAACTGGTCACTCAGGGATTTGAGGGTCTCAGCCTGGTTGGTGGTCAGTTGCTTCAGCCCATCCAGATCACGAACCTCAGAGACCTTTCTGGCCTGGTCCATGGCAACATCGGCATAACGACGAAACGCATCCATCTGCATCTCGGCGGCCTTGCTGAACTGGGTGAAAAGGGTTTCGTTGAGGCGGTTGGCCTTGTTGATCATATCCTGATTCATTCGTTACAACTCCTTTGTAGTGATTGTCGGAACGGGTAGTTTAGCTCAGCTTCGATGACATGATTTTGACAGGCGTCAAACCGGCTTTCACCCTATCTCCTAGTCTATAGTTAATCTGATAACAGATAGATCCGGGAGACATCCGATGGCAAACCGAAAATCCGAGCTGGAAACCCTGAAAGCAGACCTTGAAGCCAGGCTGGCCCGCTACCAGGCGCATCAGCGCAGGGAGGCGGGGGCATTGGAAAAGGATTTCGAAGAGCAGGCGAGCCAGACCCAGAACGATGAGGTAGTGGATTCCCTGGAAGCGGAAACGCGATCGGAACTCCAGCAGATTGATCACGCCCTGGAGCGGATAGACCAGGGCGTCGGCAACGAATGCGAGCAGTGTGGTAACGACATCGATCCCAGGCGGCTTCAGGTATTGCCGTATACCACGGTTTGTGTAGATTGCGCGTCAGACTGACAACTTGGACGCAAAAGCACAGGATGAACAATGGCTGAAGTGCAACGCAACGACGGAGCCCGTTCCGGGCTACCGAAGAGTCAGATAACTGGTCTGATTCTGGGTGTGGCGTTCCTCCTGGCAACGCTGGTCCTGCCAGCGCCGGGTTCCATGGGGGCGGAGGCCTGGGCGGCGCTGGGGCTTATGCTGCTGATGGCCACCTGGTGGTCCACCGAAGCGATACCGATCCCGGCCACAGCCCTTTTACCGATCGTGCTGGTACCCGCGCTTGGGCTTGGCACTATCGGGCAGGCAACGGCGCCCTATGCCAATCCGATCATCTTCCTGTTTCTCGGTGGGTTTACCCTGGGCCTGGCGATGCAGCGATGGAATCTTCATCGGCGTATTGCCTTGCTGACGCTCAAAGCCATGGGTGATCAGCCCAAGCGACAGATTGCCGGCTTCATGCTGGCGACGGCTTTTTTGAGCATGTGGGTGAGTAATACCGCAACCGCTATCATGATGCTGCCCATTGGCTTGTCCGTGGTAGCGATGATGGACAACTCGAACCCGGAGGGTGTTCGGAAATATGCAACAGCGCTGCTTTTGGCCATCGCCTACTCCGCAAGCATTGGTGGTATTGCGACGCTGATCGGGACCCCGCCCAATGCTTTGCTGGCGGCCTATCTGAGTGAAAACCAGGGCATCTCGGTGGGCTTTGCCCAGTGGATGGTGCTGGGGGTTCCGGTCACTCTGGTAATGCTGGTGCTGACCTGGTGGTGGCTGACCCGGAGGGATTTCGGGATTGGTCAGGCATCGGACAGCGGCCAGATGATTCGGGATGAACTGGCCAAACTCGGAGTCATGAGCCGGGGAGAGCGTTTGGTGGCCGTGGTATTTGTCATCACGGCAACGGCGTGGATTTTTCGCCCGCTGTTGTCTGCCAGTCTGATGCCCTGGTTGAGTGATACCGGCATCGCAATCGCGGCAGCGATCGCCATGTTCCTTATCCCGGTAGATACCCGTCAAGGCACGTTTGTGCTGGATTGGGATTCCGCCAACAAATTGCCCTGGGGAGTACTGTTGCTCTTCGGCGGTGGCCTGGCCATGGCGGGGGTAATCAGCAGCTCCGGTCTTGCGGAATGGATCGCCGGCAGTCTGGGCGTGGCTGGTGTATTGCCGACCATCGTCATGATGGTAATTGTGGCTTCTGTAATTATCTTCCTGACCGAAGTCACCAGCAATACCGCTACTGCCGCCGCCTTTTTGCCATTACTGGGAGCGCTTGCCATGGCGCAGGAGGTGTCACCATTGCTACTGACGGTTCCCGCCGCGATTGCAGCCAGTTGCGCCTTCATGATGCCGGTAGCCACGCCGCCTAACGCGATTGTCTTCTCCAGCGGTCACATGCAGATTTCGGACATGATCAAAGCGGGTTTTGCCCTGAATCTGATGGGCATTGTGGTCGTCACTCTCATCACTTACGGGTTGCTGGGGTTGGTGTTCTCGCTCTGATGCTCCCCGCCACTTCATGGCTTTGCCTCCGGTCTTGAACCAGTTCTCATACCGGTTCCCGGAGGCCCCTTCTGCAGCGACAGATTTGAGGCACAGTTATCTTTAAGCCAGTTGCGATTTCGGTATCGTACGGTAACAACATGTAACCCGATAAGTTGCACGTCTAATAAAAACAGGGACTTTCCAAAATGCTGCTGGTGTTGGCCGGATCCATTCTCACGTTCACCATGGTGCAGGAAGCCACCGAGGTCGAGCCATTCGATCGTGGCACGATTGTTCTGGAGCAGAAGGTGGATGCCAGCCCTGTCGAGCTTCGATGGGACACCCGGGTCGAACCCCTGGTAGAGCAGAAATTCCGCAATATCGTTCGCCAGGCGTACGACTACAGTTGCGGCAGCGCGGCCCTGACCACGGTACTCAACTTTTATGTTGGCCGGTCTCTGACCGAACGACAGGTGATGGAAGGTTTGCTGCACTACGGTGAGAGCGAGCGAATCGTTGAACGCCGCGCTTTCTCCATGCTCGATATGAAGCGGCTGGTCACAGCCCTGGGTTATCCCTCTGGCGGTTTCAAGGCGGAAATTGAAGACCTGATGGAGCTGGACCATCCGGCGATCGTTCCCATTGATCACGCTGGTTTCAAGCACTTTGTGGTGCTGAGAACCATCCGGGACGGGCGTGTTTACCTTGCAGACCCGGCGGTTGGCAACATTTCCTTCACTGTGGCGCAGTTTCAGGAAAAGTGGGACGACAACGTGCTGTTCATTGTCTTCCCGGGCAGTGATAAACCCCTGGATAACCTTGAGTTGAAAGAGGAAGACCTGCGCTTTGTGGATGATCAGACAATGACTCTGCTGGCCATGCAGCAGATTCCAGAGTTCCACGAGTCAACGGAACGACGCATTCAGAACTTGTTGGAACGCCAGAAGAACAATCCGGACGGTAGCGTGGAAAATACCCGCAAACAGCTCCATTACCGTCGTCATTAATTTTCCCGGTCGTTTGGTCGGGCAGGAATAAAACAAATAAAAGTAGGGAGTCAGGATGAATCGTTGGTTTGTGCGAGGTTTTATCCTTGTTTCCGCGGCTGGTCTGCTTCCGGGCATGGCTATGGCTCAGGAAGGGAACGTGGATCAGGCGCGGGAAGCGCTGGCGCGTCAGGAAGGGGATGAGGATTCTACCAAACAGCTTGAGGAGGTTTTCCAGGCTGCCGAGAAGAATTACTCACTGCAGAAGAAGGGCACCCACTCCCTGAACTATTCGTTCGATTATTCCTATACCGGGGATCAGCGACTGGATCTGGCCATCACTAATGGTTCGGTTCGTAACCTGGACGTTGTTCCATCGGCTACCCATAACTTCACCAACGCGTTTTCCTACGATTACGGGTTACTGGATAACCTGACCATCGGCACCCGTGTTCCACTGGTCGTGAAGTATGACACTCAGGATGAACTGAACGTATACGACTTCGGCGACATCTCCTTCACCGGACGCTGGCAGCCTTTTGCCTATGTGCCCGGCAAGATGTCGACCACCTTCTTTGGCACCCTGAGCAGTAAAACCGGCGTCAGTCCCTACGAGATCGACATCAACGAGCAGTTGTCCACTGGCAGTGGTTATTACTCTGTGGGCGGTGGTCTGAGTATGTCGAAGGTACTGGACCCTGTCGTGGTCTTCGGTTCTGTCAGCGCGACCTACAATCTGACCGTAGACGGCCTGGAGCAGGTTCGGGGCGCCCGGTTGCTGGAAGAAGTCGATCCGGGCTTCGGTTTGTCCGGTTCCGTGGGTTTTGCCTATTCGCTCTCCTATGACATCTCACTCAGCGTGTCTGGCCAGCTCAGCTACAGCGACGAGACGGTGCTGACCTTCTCCAACGGTGACCAGGCCGTGGCCCAGGACCAGATGACTGGCTTCCTCAGTATGTCCCTGGGCACACGTCTCAGTGATATGACCATTGTAAATACCAGCCTCGGGATCGGTTTGACGGAGGACGCGCCGGACTTCTCCCTGGGTGTATCCCTGCCCATCAATTTCTCTGGCCTCAAAGAGTGATTGAAGTCGAGGACGTTTCAAGGGAAGGGGAAGGATTTCATGGGACAAGCTAGTCACAAGCGACATCTTCTGGCCGCCGCCATGGTCGCAGGCGTTTCCTGCGGGGCCCAGGCACAGCTGACGCAGAACCTGACGATACATCCGAAGGCGCTGGCACTGGGTAACGCCGTTACAGCAGATCCCCCGGGGCTGATGGCCATTCACTATAATCCAGCGGGCCTGACCAAACTCGACGGGCGCCAGCTTGAGGTGAACCTCCTCAGCATCTATCTGGATATTGACGCCGACTTCTACGCAGATGAAGACTACGAGATATTCGGAATCAGCGGGCTCGAAAAGGACCCTTTAACCGGAAACCAGCGCGATCCGATTGCGAACAGCAGTAGTCATACCAATAACGTGGCGATTTATGTGCCAGGTTATGGCATTCTTCGAATGCCCCCAGGCCCAGCCTTTGCGCCATCAGCGGGTATCAGTATCAAGCCGCCGGGTTCGAAGCTGACGTTCGCCAACGCTTTTTATCTGCCGATGGCCGCAGGCTTCTACCGGGATAAAAACGACCCCGGTCGCTACCTGCCCCAGGCGGCCACCCTCCAGCGGACCACCTACCTGTCTCCCACCGTCGGGTATGAGATCAATGATGAATGGTCTGTGGGCGCGGGCATTCATCTCTCGCATTTCGCCTTCGCAGCGGACCAGTACATGCGGGCGCCAAACCTGCTGATGGGGGTGGCAGAGGTTCTGCAGGATGCGTTCAACTGTGAAAGCGGCGACGAACCGCTGCAGCCCTGGCTTGCGTTATGTGGTGGTAATGTCGGCCCCTGGGACGACATCGGAGCCATGAGTCTGAATCTGCAGGAAACCATCTCACCCACCTACGCCCTGGGGGTGATGTGGGAGCCGACGGACTGGTTCCGCTGGGGGGCGAGTTATACCTCAGAAGCCGACATGAACCTCAAGGGGCAGTTCGAGATACAGTACACCGATGACTGGTCCGGGTTCTGGCAGAGTGTGAATGGCTCCATTCTGGGCGCCATCTCGTCGGCAATTCTGAGTCTGCCCTCAGGTGCACCGCGGGAGGCGGGCAACGTCAGTATGGATCTTGTCTATCCGCAGCATTTTCAGACCGGTATCAGCATGGATGTTCATCCCAAGCTGACCGTGAATGCAGATGTGGGCTGGACAGATTTTGCCCAATGGGATGCCTTCAATTTCCAGTTCGATCGTAATCTGGAGTTCCTGAACGCTGCGCGTATTCTGTCGCCGGACAACGCCACATCCGATACCCTGCGCCTGCCGTTGGGTTTCAAGAGCCAGTGGAACTGGGCTTTTGGTGTTGAGTTTCATGCGTCATCTCGTCTGGATCTCCGGGCCGGGGTGGAAATCCGGGACTCGGTTATTCCGGACGACCAGCGTTCGATTATGGCGCCATTCGGGGGCGCGAACCTGTACAGTATTGGCATGGGGTACAAGTGGGATAAGGACACGGAAATCGACATGAATCTGTCGTATCTGCAATCGATTGAAACCATTCCGGCCGACACCAGTTGCAACGTGAACTGCGACAACATCACCAACATCATCTATAACCCCTATGCCGACCTCACCATCAAGACTTCCCTGCGGGTGGTGATGGCAGGCTTGAGCTTCCGAACCAAATTCTGATCCTGACAGGGGGGGGCTGTGATGGGACTTGGTCGATACAGCGGACTGGCGGTCGGTGTGTTTGCGCTCGCGTTGCTGGCAGGTTGCCAGACCGGAAGCAGCGGCGTTGCCGAGCGGGAAGGCTACTTTTCCTGGGTGGATGAGCAGGGCAGGGTGCGTTATTCCCGGATTCCCGACGCCCAGCGCGAAGACGTTACCCCAGGTGAGCCGGATGCCAAGTCCGTCGCCATCTCAGGCGAAGCCACCGGGTCTGAGGCTTATCGGCCGACCTCTGGCAGCGACCGCGGCGCCGCCGCAAAGCTGGAAGAAAACCTCGAATACACCACCGAGAATTATCCGGATGGTGAGGAGCTGGCGAAAAAAGGGTTTATCCGGCCTGGCCAGCGGCAACCCTATTTCACATGGCGTGATGCCGACGGCATTGTCCGTGTCAGCTATTACACCCCGGATATACGAACCGAAGAGCAGAAACAGGCGGATCAGGCGCCGGTCATGCTCAGCGATGCCAGCGTATACCTGCCGGTTACTGTAGATGACCATACGCCGGTTGAGGGCCATGATCCCGACGCCTTTGCCATACTGGGGATTGAGGAAACGGATTCGTTTTTCCCGGTATTTGCCGAAAGCTGTTGCCAGACCCTGCCAGCCCGGGATTTCCTGCAGTGGCAGGAAGGCCGTGAGTTTGGTGTTGATTTTGAGGAAGACACGCCCCGCCACCGTTTCAGTACGGGTGATTCGCCCTATCGGCTGATTGCCCTGCCATCCAGTACCTTTGTCCCCGGGTTTGTGATGCGGCTGCGTTCCTACGCCCACAATGGCGTGCTGGTACCAAGCCTGGCATTTCTCGACAAGGACTTTCAGCCCGTGCGGATTGTGACGGATCTGGTTATGAACTACGAACCGGAAAACTGGCGCCGTCGCGGGTATCTGGAAAGCTGGGTGCCGGCGTTTCCCGGCCAGGGCGAGCGCTGGCTGGTGGTATTCACCCGCCCGGAAGACCTGGCTGGGCAAACGGTGACGGAAGCGGGCGACACGCCCAAAGCGATTCCACACGTTGAAACCGGAGAAATTGGCATCACGACATTTGAGGAGTGATGGCGACCATCAGTCTTCCGGTGCGTCCAGATTCAACCACTGCTGGGACAGCCAGTAGAAGCTGCCGTTACCCGCCGGATGGGTACAGTTGTATCGGAACCGACGGCTGTTGATGGCTTTGGGTGCCTGCACCTCTATGCTATCTCCCACCACTTCAAAATTGATTCGACCGAGTCCGGACGCGAAACAGGTAAGCCGGGAGGGGCTGATGGCATCGGTGGGCGTGAAACGCAAGCGCGGTGGATTCTGCTCGAACACCCCGTCGGGCAGGTCTTTGGCCGGTACCGGAAAAGCCTTGCTCATCAGTTTGTCTTTCAGGCTGCCCAATTGGCCGTAGGCATTGGCCATGGGGAAGCGGGGCAGACGGGTTTTGCCTGAATACTGTCCAATAGCACCGGATTGTTGTCCGTATCCCAACCAACCCCTTTCGCTGAGCTTCTGTTCCAGGGCTAGATCGAATTCGCCGTACGGATAGGCGAACAGAGGCTCCTCCACGCCAATGCGGTTCTTCAGTTCTTGCTGAGCCTCGTCCAGGCTACTGGTAATCCGGTTTTCCCATTCATCTTCGGCTTCGCTCCGTCTGCGTGCCAGGTGAGCGTGGTCCGCGCTGTGATTGGCGATAGTCGCCAACTCATTGTTTGCCATTGTGCGGAGTTGCTCCCAGGTCATGTAGCCCCTGGCGCCTACCGAGTCGGTATTGACGAAGACAGTGTAGGGCAGCCCGAGGCTGTCCAGTAACGGCGCAGCAAAGGTATGGACGGATTCATAGGCATCATCGAACGTAATGGCCACTTCATTGGTGTCGGGGTGTTCGCCGGCCAGTGCCGCCCTGGTGCCGGCTTCCAGCGGCACCACGTCAAGGTCAAGATCCCGGATCATGCTTATCTGCGCCTCAAACAATGATCGGGACGTGCTGGTCGCCGGAGGTGTACTGTCATCCACGTGGTGATACTGCAGAACCACCAGGTCGGCCTGAGCCTGTGTTCCGGCCAGCAACAGGGTACTGATCAGGGGATACGCAATCAGTTTGTTTATTCGAAGCATGGTCTTGTTTCCTGACACACGGGATTTCGTAGGATGATTTAGGCGTAATGGGCTTTCAGAACCGAGAAGGCCTGATTCAGTTGTTGGATTTCTCCGGTATCACCGCCCCGGTCTGGGTGCGCACGCATCACGAGTTTTCGGAAGCGCTTCTTGACGGTAGCGAACTGCCCCGGTAATTCATCGAAACCCAGCGTTCT
This sequence comes from Marinobacter sp. bablab_jr008, assembly GCF_016464145.1. Lineage (NCBI taxonomy): Bacteria > Pseudomonadati > Pseudomonadota > Gammaproteobacteria > Pseudomonadales > Marinobacteraceae > Marinobacter > Marinobacter sp. bablab_jr008. Next base: position 20,664 of record NZ_JACDWW010000054.1, on the reverse strand, counting down.
GGCCGCCTCGGCGGCTTCCGAGTGCTCGGGCCGGGACAGGGTGTTGCCAGCCCAGAAGTTGTCCATCATTTCCCGGATGGCGGCTTCGGAGAGAAAGTATTGGGACAGGTCCAGATAGAACTCGCGGAGGGCATCGGTAGAATCCGGCAGCGCTGTTGATTCGGAGCGATTCACGATTTGCCCGATGCTGAGCCGAAGCGGAGAGATATTCAGACTCTCACCCTCCACAGCAATCTGATCACGCAGACGGTAGAGCACGTGGAACAGCAGGAAGTGCACCGGGTACAGGCGATCGGGCTCATGAAAGTCGACGGTGCCGATCAGGCTCCAGCGCTCGCCCTGCAAGGCTCGTATCAGCTCTAACTCGGATAGCCCGGCCGGTCCTGCGGCCCGTAGCTCGTGCTCCACGGCAACCGACAGGTGTTGGACCTGTTGCTGTAGCCAGCTGTGTTCTTCACCACTGGCTTCGGGTGAGTCATCGAATCTCTGGTTATCTGTGGAGATGGTCATGGCCATCATGGTATGCCAGTCAGCCTTCGCTTGAAAGCCTGGTCAGGGCCGGGAAACCGCCCAGAAACAGCTGGGTGGAGAATTCAGCAGCGGTTCTGGCTTCGTCCTGGGCGAGTTCCGGCTTCTGGTGTGCTCGCCTGGCCACCAGCATGCTGGTGTCGTAGGCCACGCCAAAAAACGCGGCGCAAAGATAGTCCGCATCGACTGCCGGCAGCAGCCCGCGGGTCATGGCGTTCCGAACGTCTTCCTCAAGGGACAGCATGGTCAGGCCCAGAATATCTGAGCCGAACAGGTTTCGGAGGGCGCGCTGATTTTGATGGGCGAGCTCATACACCACCGGATCTTTCGCGGTGGCGCTGTAAAGCGCCAGATAGGCCCGGTAGACAAATTCCTGGGTTGAGGATGCAGACTGTCGCTGCTGGCTCATGTCGTTGTTGAGCGAGGTCAGGAAATCGCTGAGCAGGGCCGCGAAGATATCCTGTTTGCTGGAAAAGTAGTTGTAGAAGGTGCCGGCGGCGAGACCGGTTCTGCGGACGATGTCCCGAATGGTGGTGTTGTCGTAACCGTGCTCCTGGAAACAGTCTCTGGCCGCCCTGAGAATGGCGTGACGATTTCGGATACGGTTGAGCGCGCGCTTGCCCGTGGCTTGTGGTGAAGTCAATTTCAACATATCCATGTTGCTATCCTGTCCCTGATGGTTTGTGGCGCGTATAATTGCCCGCTCACTTACCTTGTGAGCGTGAAAACGAATGCCCGAAGCAATGACTGCCAGCCCTGAGAAGACACCGGCTTCTGATTACGAACGTCGCCAGAAACTGGAGCTTAACAAATTGCAGAAACGTCTGCGCCGTGAAGTTGGGCAGGCGATTGCTGATTTCTCGATGATTGAAGCCGGAGACAAGGTGATGTGCTGTCTGTCCGGCGGCAAAGACTCCTACGCCATGCTCGATATTCTGCTCAATCTGCAGAAGAGTGCGCCAGTGCGTTTCGAACTGATTGCCGTGAACCTGGACCAGAAACAACCGGGTTTCCCCGAGCATGTCCTGCCGGACTATCTTGAGTCGATGGGTATCGAGTATCACATCATCGAGAAAGACACCTACAGTATTGTTAAGGAAAAAGTGCCTGAAGGGAAGACCACTTGCGGACTGTGTTCACGCCTGAGACGGGGCATTCTCTACAATTTCGCCGAGGAGCATGGTGTAACCAAGATTGCCCTGGGCCATCACCGGGATGATTTGCTGGAAACCCTGTTCCTCAACATGTTCTACGGCGGCAAACTCAAATCCATGCCACCGGTGCTCCACAGCGACGATGGCCGCAATACGGTTATTCGTCCTCTGGCCTATGCCAGGGAGAAGGATATTGCCCGCTACGCGTCACTTCGGGAATTTCCGATCATTCCCTGCAATTTATGCGGCTCCCAGGAAAACCTTCAGCGACAGGTCATCAAGGAAATGTTCCAGACCTGGGACAAACAGCATCCTGGCCGTCTGGAAACCATGTTCCGGGCCCTTTGCAATGTCGAGCCGTCGCACCTGGCCGATCCGGAATTATATGACTTCAGGGAAGGGCGGCGTCTTGGCGGCAAGCGTCAGGCCGTTCAAACCGCGGAGCCCCAGCAGGATTTTGGCCGGCTAGATGTACTGAATCTCTGATCGTCAGTGATTCAGCAGGGCCTGGAAAGGCAGCGTCCAGAGGCCAAACAGGATTAACAGCAGGCCACTGAGCTTGCGGAAGCTCTGGTTGCTTTTCAGGCCTCTTATCCAGTTGGCGGCGAAGCCCGTCGCCAACATCGACGGCAGGGTTCCCAGTCCGAAGAACATCATCGTGAGAGCTGCGCTGCTGACGGTTGGTTGAAGCGCCGCCCATCCCAGTGTGCTGTAAACAAGGCCGCAGGGCAGCCATCCCCACAAGGCACCGAGAGCAAGGGCCTGGCCGCCATTGTGAACCGGCAGGAACTTGCGGGTAAGCGGCGACAGGAAGCGCCATGCCGGCGCCCCGACCCGCTCAATGTAGCGAATACCCTGCCACCATTGCCCCATGGATAACCCCATCATGATCAGCAGCAATCCCGCCAGGGTCATCAGAGCCAATCCGGCACCATGCCACTGGCTGGCGGCACTGGTGCTGAGCAGGGCAATCAGGGTTGCGATCAGGGCGTAGCTGGCAATCCTGCCAAAATTGAATGCCAGCAAGAGCAGGGTCTGCCGAAAGCGGAAGCCCCGGCCTACCGGCAATGCCATGGACAGCGAGGCGCTGATGCCGCCACACATGCCCAGACAATGGGTACTGCCGAGCAGTCCTATCAGGAAGGCACTGGGGTAGCTCAGATAGAGTTCAGGCTGCATCCGCTATCCTGTCAGCCCTTGTCGGTATCGGTATCGGTTTGCTCCGCGTCGTCTTTCTGGCCGTCAGGTTTCGACTTGTTACGGCGGGCTTCCCTGGGAATCATATCCTTGTCATCGTCGTAGAGAATGCGATGAGCGGGGCCGTCCATGTCATCGTACTGCCCGTTCTTGACGGCCCAGGAAAACAGAAGGACGCCCAGCGCCACCAGGATGAGCATAAGCGGAACCAGTATCATGACAATCTGCACGATAACCTCCTGTTCATAAGTGTATGGCCCAAAGTATCAGGCTGCTTCTGGTGCGCCAAGGGTGGCCTCCGGGGGCGGTGTGCCCTTGTTGGACCGGCTGAGTCGTAAGGCGTTCAGCACAACGATCAGTGAGCTCAGGGACATGCCGATGGCAGCAAGCCAGGGGGCCACAAGGCCGGCTGCGGCCAGGGGCAGGGCGCAGACATTGTAGCCGAACGCCCAGATCATATTCTGACGGATGATTTTCCGGGTTTGCTTGCTGGTTTCAATCGCGGCGACCAGGGAATTCAACTGGCCATTCAGCAGTACCGCGTCGGCTTTCAGTTGAGTCAGGTCTGCCGCTGTACCCATAGCCACTGAAATACCGGCTCCGGCCATGGAGGGCAGGTCATTCAGTCCGTCACCCACCATCATCACCCGGTGCCCGTCCGCTCGAAGCTGTTCCAGCACTTCCAGTTTCTGCTCCGGTGAGGCTTCACCAATGGCTCGGTCAATGCCCAGTGCATGGGCTACCTGTTGTACGTGGCCGGAGCGATCCCCACTAAGCAGCAAGGTCTCGATTCCGGATTTCCGTAACGCCTGCAAGGCCTGTGACGCGTCGTCCCGTATCTTGTCATCCAGCCGGAAGCGTGCCAGCCATTCCTTGTCTGTCGCGAGCCAGATTTCCATGCCTTGGGCGTCTTCACCTTCTGGCGCAATTGCCGACGTGTGCTCGGAGACAAAGGCTTTGTGCCCGATGTAGACCGCCCGTCCATGGTAGTGTCCGGACAAGCCACCGCCCAGGTGGTTACTCACCTGACTGACGGTGACCGAAGGCTGCTCGTGGAATACCCTGGCAATCGGGTGCTCTGAATGTTTTTCAAGCCCCGCGGCAATCCGAATGCAGGTGTCCTGATCCAGGCTACCGAACACCGCTTGCCCGGTCAGACTAAGCTCTCCCCGGGTCAGAGTCCCGGTTTTATCAAACACCACGGTATCGATGGTGTTCATGGATTCCAGGGTGTGACCGCGAGTAGGCAGGAAACCAAGCCTTCTCAGGCGCACTGTGGCAGATGTGATCGCCGTTGGCGTAGCCAGCGAGAGGGCGCAGGGACAGGTAACCACCAGTACGGAAAGCGTGATATCGAAGGCGTTGTCGGCCCCGGCCAGCCACCAGCCTACCCAGACCACTGGTGCCAGTATCAGCACACGGCCGACGAACTTGCCCGCAATGCGATCGGCCATTCGGGCCACCGGCGGCTTTTCGGACTGTACGCGATCCAGAACTCGCAAGATGCCGGACAGCCGGGTCTGGGCCCCGGCATGGGTGACGCGGATGTCGAGCGGATTTTCCCCATTTACGCTGCCGGCATGAACGGTGTCGCCCGGCTTACGGGTTTCTGGCAGGTATTCACCGGTGAGGGCGGCTTCGTTCAGGGTAGACTCCCCCGAGACGATTTCGCCATCCACAGGTAGCGTTTCCCCTGGTCGAACCCGGATCACATCACCCGGTTGTACCTGGTGAATGGCGATGATCTCTGCCTCACCGTTCAGGACCCGTGCGGCAACAGAGGGCTGGAAGCCCGCAAGGGCATTGCCGCTCAGCCCGGCGCGATAGCGGGCCTGAACTTCAATGTATCGGCCCAGCAGCAGGAAAAAGGTAAACATGCACACGGATTCAAAATACACTTCGTCGCCCCCGACCACCGTTACCCAGGCGCTTGCGCTGTAGGCAAGCCCGATGGCGATGGCCACCGGTACGTCCATGGTCAGATGACGGGAGAGCAGATCCCGGCGGGCATTGGTAAAAAATGGGCGAGCGCTGTAGAACACCACCGGCGTGGCAACCAGCAGACTGAACCAGCGGAAAAAATCCACAAAATCCGTGGAAAGATCACTGACAAGTTCAAAGTACAGGGGAAAAGCCAGCATCATGCTCTGGAAGGAACCGATCCCGGCCACCGCCAGACGAATGAGCATCGAGCGGTGCTCTGCCTTGAGCGCCTGTTCGGCTTCGTCGGCCTGATACGGGCGGGCGGTGTAGCCAAGTTCGTGGATGGCAATCAGAAGGTCGCTGAGACGTGCCTTGTCCGATGCCCAGACCAGGCGAGCCCGCTGTGTGGTGTGGTTTACGGTAAAGCTCTGCACGCCTGGCTGCTGTTTCATGTGATTCTCAAGCAGCCAGATGCAGGCGGCGCAGGTAATACCGCCGATCAGCAGCTGTGCCTCCTGGCCAGCCTTGACCGGTGCCACAAAGGCTTGTTGAACCAGGGGGTGATCCAGCTCCCGGATACGATCGAGTTCTGACCGGGTCAGTTCTCTTGGTGTAACAGCGGGTTCGGTGCGAAACTCATAGAAACCGGTCAGACCCTCCTGGTGGATGGTCTGACACACAGCCTTGCAACCCTGGCAACAAAAATGCCTTTGCTGTCCCTGCAGTTCCAGGGTAATCGGGGGTTCGCCATCCGCTGGTTCTCCGCAATGGAAGCAGTTCAGGGTGGTCACCCTTGGGCGTCGCCTTCTGCGTTAATGCGAATGGGGGTAGAGGAAGGAAGCCTTACCTCACCCTTTACCCGCCAGTCGTTATCTGGCCCCTGGAGGTCGTAGTACCAGCGACCACTGACATCCTCAAGGAGCTGGCCCCGGTACTGACCGGGAGCGACCCGGGTAAACTGGACGGTTTTATCCTGACCAGACAATGTCGGGTGATACAGGTTGAACACCAGATACGGGTAGTCGGCGGCACCATTCACGGTGCTCAGATCCAGTGTTGCAGAACGACCATTCAGGCTCAGTGAGCCTTTCATCTGGAGATCTGCCGCCTTTTCATCCCGGGCAATGGACATATTGATGCCACGCCCCTGTTTGGAATAGTCGTCGGTCACCAGCGAATTGTCCATGCTGGACGATACTGTCAGGGCGGTAATCCCCCACATGATCGACGCCAAAGGGAAAATGGTCAGGAACCAGAACCACGGCTGGCGATACCAGGGGGCAGGTGTTGCGTTATCAGTCATTACGGTCTTGTCTCGGTTTATGGCTTCAGAGCCGGTTGTCGGGCCCTCTTGTTAGCGGGGCCTTGGACCAACAAACCGGCTTTCAGTTTCAAGTTTAATCAAGGAATCCGGTTGGGACTCCGCATAGAAACGAATATCGTTATTGGTGTCCACCAGCACTTCCGGTGGCACGTCAACAACCGTGGGCAAGGAGAGATTCTCGCCGCTGCTCACCGTCACCGTGGTGTCTGTCAGAATGCGCATACCTTCAAGACCGTCCACAGTCAGGCTGAAGGTTTGTGGTACTTCTGACATGTTCTGGATCTTCACGGTATACGAGTTTTCCACCCGCCCTTCGCCGTTGAAACTGAACAGTGCACCACGGTCCCGCAGCACATCCATCTTGGCCGGAACCCGGGTGGCAATGGTGAAGATCACCGCGCTGATCATCAGTATGAGCACTGCGCCATAACCAAAGGTACGCGGCCGCAGCAGTTTGGAGGTTTTACCCTCCAGTTCATTCTCAGTGGTGTAGCGAATCAGCCCCTTGGGATAGTTCATCTTCTCCATAACTTCATCGCAGGCGTCGATACACAGGGCGCAGCCGATACACTCGTACTGGAGGCCATCACGGATATCGATCCCGGTGGGGCAAACCTGAACACACTGGCCGCAATCAATACAGTCGCCCAGACCGACTTCGGCGGGTTCGACGCCTTTCTTGCGGCTGCCACGTGGCTCGCCCCGGTTGGGATCGTAGGAGACAACGCGGGTGTTGGGATCGAACATCACGGATTGGAACCGGGCATACGGGCACATATACAGGCATACCTGTTCCCGCATCCAGCCGGCGTTCAGGTAGGTGGCGACGGTAAAGAAGGCCACCCAGAAATAGGCCCAGCCGTTGGCCTGCAAGGTGAACAGGTCAACGATCAGCTCACGAATGGGGTAGAAGTAGCCAACGAAGGTGACGCCAGTCGCCAGCGCGACGAACAGCCAGAGTGCGTGCTTGATCGATTTTTTGGTGAGCTTCTCCGCAGAGTTGGGGGCTTTGTCCAGTTTCATCCGCTTGTTGCGGCTGCCCTCAACTTTTTCCTCGATCCACATGAAGATAAAGGTCCAGACTGTCTGGGGGCAGGTATAGCCGCACCATACCCGGCCGAACAGTGTGGTGATGAAAAACAGGCCAAAGGCTGAAATGATCAGCATGCCGGATAACAGGAAGAAATCTTTGGGGAAGAAGGTAATGCCGTAAAGATGGAATTCCCGGGCAGGCAGGTCGAAGTGAATCAGGGGTTGCCCGTCCAGAGTCAGCCAAACGAACAGAAAGTACATGCCCATTAGCAGGGTTAGACTGACATTCCGGATTCGCTGAAAAAAGCCTTTGACTTCCTTGACGTAGATTTTCTGTCGACTGGCGTACAGGTCGACGGTTTCTGGCTTTTTTTTGTTATTGGAGGAATCGCCGTTCGGGTCAACCTGTTTGACCGGAATCTCGTTGCTCATGGGTACCTCCCGGTGAGTGGTAAAGCTGGGAGCGGGCCTCGGAGGGTCAGCTGATCTTCTCAAGCCTGTACCCGCGGGCGCAGATACAGGGTTGAGAAGACCGGGCCAGGGCGAGCCTGGCCGGGTCGGATTCAGTTAGACAGGCTGTAAACGTAGGCTGCCAGGATCTGAATCTGGTCGTCGGTCAGACGACCTTCTTGTGCAGGCATCTGGTTCTGGCGACCGTTCATCACGGTCTCCTTGATCCACTCATAAGTGGAGCCATAGAGCCAGACATTATCGGTCAGGTTGGGCGCACCCATGGCTTCCATACCTTTGCCTTCCGGGCCGTGACAGGCAACGCAGGCCTGTGCGAATACCTGGGCGCCAGCTTTGGCCGCCTCGGCATCTTCTTCGCGTCCACTGAAGCTCAGCACGTAGTTAACCACCTGGTCGACCTGCTCGTTGGTCATATTCGGCATAACGCCCTTTGCAGGCATGTTGCCGTTACGACCCTGAGCAATACTGTGCAGGATCTGGTCTGGTTGACCGCCCCACAGCCAGTCTTCGTCGGTCAGGTTGGGGAAGCCCACCTGGCCGCGAGCGGCGGTGCCGTGACAGACCGAACAGTTGTTGGCAAACAGGCGCTGGCCGATCTTCATGGCGTCATCGTTCTGCGCCAGTTCAGGAATGGCAGTGTCGCCGAACTGGGCATAGATTTCGCCATATTTCTCTTCGGCAGCTGCCACTTCCGCTTCCCACTGGTTGGTGGATGTCCATCCCAGCAGACCCTTGAAGTTGCCCAGGCCCGGGTACAGAGCCAGGTAGCCAAGGGCGAAGATGCAGGTTGCTACGAACAGGTAGAACCACCATTTCGGCAGAGGGTTATCGTATTCCTCAATGCCATCAAAGGAATGGCCCATTGTCCGGTCGGTTTCAGTATCGGTTGTCTGGCTCTTGCGGGTGGCCCAGAGGAGCCACCAGCAGCCGAAAACGGTACCGAGCACGATCACACTGACCCAGATGCTCCAGAAGGTACTCATTGTTTCTTCTCCGTTTTTTCCTGTTCGAGAGTACGCTTTTCGACTTCGTCGTCATCGAAGGGGAGGTGTGCTGCCTCGTCGTTGGCCTTCTTGCGGTGGGCGCTGTACGCCCACCAGACGATTCCGAAGAACGCTGCCATTACCAGCAGCGTGTGAATGCCGCGTAACTCATTAATATCCATGGGATCACCGCTTCTCTGAAATCACAGTACCCAGCTGCTGCAGGTATGCGACCAGCGCTTCGATTTCAAATTTGCCTTCGATCTCACTCGCTGCGTTGGCAATCTGCTCGTCGCTGTATGGCACGCCAAGCGTCTGCAGCGTCTTCATCCGGGACTCAATGGAACCGTGATCAACACGATTCTCGAACAGCCACGGGAAGGCAGGCATGTTGGATTCGGGTACCACGCTGCGCGGATCGTACAGATGCTGGCGCTGCCAGGCATCCGAGTAACGACCGCCTACACGAGCCAGATCCGGCCCGGTACGCTTGGAACCCCACAGGAACGGACGGTCATAAACGAACTCGCCCGCAACGGAGTAGTGGCCATAACGCTCAGTCTCAGCCCGGAACGGACGGATCTGCTGGGTATGGCACACGTGGCAGCCTTCACGGATGTAAATGTCCCGGCCTTCCAGTTCCAGGGCTGACAGAGGCTCCAGGCCTTCGACCGGCTCGTTAACCTCTTTGTGGAAGAACAGGGGCACCACTTCCGCCAGGAAACCGCCACTGATGGTCAGTACGATCAGCACGATCATCAGACCAAGGTTCTTTTCGACTATTTCGTGTCTCATCTGGTCTCTCTCCCTTACGCCGCCTGAACCGCAGCATTATCTTCTGCAACGGCGTCTTTCTGGCGTACGGTCATGTACACGTTGTAGGCCATGATCAGCATGCCGGTCAGGAAGATCGCGCCACCGATGAAGCGTACAAAGTAGCCCGGGTAGGAAGCTTCAAGCGCTTCCACGAAGCTGTAGGTCAGGGTGCCGTCTTCGTTTACTGCACGCCACATCAGACCTTGCATGATGCCATTCACCCACATGGCGGCGATGTAAAGCACGGTGCCTACGGTAGCCAGCCAGAAGTGAGTGTTGATCAGGGCAGTGCTGTACATGGCCTGGATGCCCCACAGTTTCGGGATCAGGTGGTAAACCGCACCGATACTGATCATAGCAACCCAGCCCAGGGCGCCGGAGTGCACGTGGCCGATGGTCCAGTCAGTGTTGTGGGACAGAGCGTTGACGGTCTTGATAGACATCATCGGGCCTTCGAAGGTAGACATACCGTAGAAGGACAGAGAAACCACCAGGAAACGCAGGATAGGGTCAGTGCGCAGTTTGTGCCAGGCACCGGACAGGGTCATCATGCCGTTGATCATACCGCCCCAGGACGGCGCCAGCAGAATCAGGGACATGACCATGCCTGCGGTCTGTGCCCAGTCAGGCAGAGCGGAGTAATGCAGGTGGTGACCACCGGCCCATACGTAGGTGGCGATCAGTGCCCAGAAGTGCACGATAGACAGGCGATAGGAGTAAACCGGACGGTTGGCCTGCTTGGGAACGAAGTAGTACATCATGCCCAGGAAGCCAGCAGTCAGGAAGAAGCCCACCGCGTTGTGACCGTACCACCACTGCATCATCGCATCGGTAACACCCGCATAGGCGGAGTACGACTTGAAGGCGGTGGCCGGCAGCGCCATGTTGTTACCGATATGCAGTACAGCAACGGTAATGATGAACGCGCCGTAGAACCAGTTGGCAACGTAGATGTGCGGAGTGCTACGCTTCATCACGGTTCCGAAGAACACCAGGGCGTAGCTGACCCAGACAACCGCAATCGCGATGTCAATCGGCCATTCCAGCTCGGCGTATTCCTTGGACGTTGTCAGGCCCATCGGAAGGGTGATGGCAGCAGCCACGATGATCGCTTGCCAGCCCCAGAAGGTGAACGCCGCCAACCCGTCAGACATCAGGCGAGCCTGGCAGGTTCGCTGAACGACGTAGTAGGACGTTGCAAAAAGGGCACTTCCGCCAAAGCCGAAGATTACGGCGTTGGTATGCAGCGGCCGCAAGCGACCGAAGTGAGTAAAGGGCAGGTCGAGGTTGAGGGATGGCCAAACCAGCTGTGCTGCAATCAGCACACCCAGAGCCATACCTACAATACCCCATACCACTGTCATGATGGCGAATTGTCTCACCACCTTATAGTTGTATGTCAGGTTTGCATTTACTGTGCTCATAGCCTTACCAATGGGTTCAGGATGGGGAATTATGCGGGGGCAAGTATGGAGAAACGATTATTCCTTTGCAATGATCAAGATCAAGTTATGACATCCGTCAAATCCGCCGGAATCAGTAGGCTGGCCAGTAAGTTGCAAGTCTATCCAATATGTTTTTATTGACGCTTTAATGGCTTGCCAGATCCATTCTGTCATCGGGTTTGATCCGCAACAGGAGCGAGAGAGAGAAAATTGGTGAAAAGAATTAAGACCAAAGGCTACGGAAAAGATGCCAAAGCCGTAATGATACTGGCCCACGGTGCTGGCGCGCCCATGGATTCATTGTTCATGGAGTTGTTGGCGGAGGCTCTCGCAGGGCAGGGCATCGAAAGTGTGCGGTTCGAGTTTCCCTATATGGTGAAGCGTCGCGAGGATGGCAGAAAGCGACCGCCCGATCGGCAGCCGGCTTTGCTGGCGGCATTTGAAGATCAGGTGTCCCTGGCCAGAGAGGAGCTCGGAAGTCAGGTACCGCTGCTGGTGGGGGGAAAATCAATGGGAGGGCGGATGGCCACGCTTCTGGCTGCCGGGAAGTGCAGGGATGTTGATGGCGTTGCCTGTTACGGCTATCCGTTTCACCCGCCGGGGAAGCTGGATCGTTGGCGGATTGAACATCTGGGTGAGGTTGCGGTTCCTCTACTGGTGGTGCAGGGTACCCGTGACCCATTCGGCAAACCGGATGAGTTGAAGGCGCAGGGGCAGATCCCGGGCCTTACCCGGCTGTGCTGGCTGGACGGCGGAAATCACGATTTTCAGCCTCTGGCGCGGCAGCCAGAACAACAGGCTGACCTGATTGCGCAGGCTGCTCTTCTGACGCGTCAGTTTGCCGAAGATGCCGTACTGTGATCAGGCGTTGAAACACGATTGGCGAGTACGATCTGATCCCGCCCTGCGCCTTTGGCCTGATAGAGTGCTTCATCGGCTTTCCGGAAGAGGTCGGACGGCTCCTGTCCCGTAGACAGTTCAGCGATCCCTGCGCTGAGTGTCAGATGGAAAGTCTCATTGCCCGGAGCGATAAGCGGGGTTTTCCGCATGGCTTTGAGTATGCCGAGACAGAGCGTGCGTGCACCGTCCAGGTCCGTGCCCGGGAGCAGCAGGGCAAATTCCTCACCGCCAAACCGGATGGCCACATCCCTGGGGCGTTTGACGTGCTCATCCAGAACGCCCGCGATCTGTTTCAGGCACTGATCCCCAAAGTCATGGCCCCAGGTATCATTAATTCGCTTGAAGTGATCGGCATCAATCAGGGCCAGAGTTAATGGGTTCCCGGTCCGACGGGCCTCCCTGCAGAGTTCAGGCAGAAGATTATCCATGTGGCGCCGGTTGTACAGGCCAGTGAGCGCATCGTTAAGGCTTAAAGACGCCAGTTTCCGGTTCGCCTGTTCCAGTTCCCGCATGGTGTTGCGGAGCTGGGCGGTGCGTTCATGGACCTTCAGTTCCAGTTCGGTCCGGGCCTGGTGTTCCACATCCAGCAGTTTCTGGTTAAGCAGGCGCCAGCGCTGCACCAGGGCGTAATTCAGCAGGACCACCTGGCCTCCGAGAACTGCCTGCATCATCACTTCCCGGGCCTGATAATCGCCAAGATACCCGAACGCAGCCATGGCATAGATCAGTGCCCCGACAACCATTACCATCCAGGCCGCCAGATACCAGAATGCGGGCCTGTAGCCCTGGCGCCAGCGAACGTAGGCAATAACCTGTAGCGCCACAATGACTGTCAAGGCCAGGGCGGTATTGATCAGGATGGACTTGGTGTAAGGGATAAGGAGTGTCAGTGTTACTGCACCAACGGAAACTGTGGCTAGCGATTTCAGCGCCTTGACAGAAAGCGTGCCGGGGCCGACTTCCAGGAAAGACCAGCCGAACAGGGTCATCGCCAGCGCGCAAACGGCCAGGGTTAGCGGAATGGAGAGGTTCGCCAGTTCTGAGCTCTCCGGCCAGAAGTATTGGTTGGCAAATCCACCCATGGCGAACAGGAACATCCCGATCGAGATTATATAAAAGGCGTTGTAGAAGTAATAGCGGGTGCCCGCACTGATGAACAGTAGCAAGTTGAACGCCGCCAGTATCAGCAGGGCGCCGTAAAACAGGCCGTGTATGAGGGTGAGATGGTTGCTTTCCGCAATTACCTCGCCCGGTGTCATCAGGCCCAAGGGCACGTTCAGCGCGCCACTGCTATGCACCCGGATGAGGATGGAGTGGTTTTCGCCAGCATCCAGTGTGACGGGGAGCAGGAAATAACGGTAATCTATGCCCCTTGTGGCAAACGGGAACAGATCGCCGGTCGCCAGCGGAGGTCGGGCGTCTTCAGGCCTGTAACCGCTTTGGTAGCGGCTTTTTTGCCAGAACGTCACCTCGTCCAGCAGCGGGTAATGAAGCTTCAGGTACCAGAGACCGGATTCAGCGCTGCTGTTCCGGACATTAAGTTGAAGCCAGTACACGGAATCCGTGTGGCTGAATACCAGATCATGGCCCCGGGCTGATTTCCAGGCCAATTCAGCCGGTAGATCCTCCGGTGCGGTTGCAGCATGGGCCGGCTCACCCGGGCGGGCCGAGTAAAAACAGATGTGGTGGTTGATCGCACTTCGGGCGTCCGGGCTGGCGGCATCAAGAGCGGGACACGGTTCCATAGCCGCAAGCTGGCCGCTGAACAGCAGGCCAGCCGTGGCCAGAAAACAGGCCGTAAGCAGGTTCCAGAGTCGGAGCATCTTCCACCAGGCGGTACGTTGGGAGGCAGAAAGTGTAGCCAGCGTGAACAAGTGCTGCCGTTAAACACGTTCAAGTTTTATCGCTGTCAGTGCGTCAGAATCCTGACAGTGGTCACCAACAAGGTTATGGAATGCAACAGATAATGCTGATGTGTCGCCCGGGGTTTGAAACCGAGGCGGGTCAGGAGTTGATGGATTCGGCGGCCGCTTGTGGTCTGTTCGGTTACTTTCAGCCGATCAGGAACGCAGGGCTGGTGCGGTTTACCCTTGGCGGGCCCGAATCTGCCTTTGAATTGATGCAGAGAATACCGCTGGACGAGCTGGTCTTTGTGCGGGACTGGTTTCTGGTGCTTGGCGATTGCCCGCTGCCGGCCAGGGACCGGGTTGGAGCCGTTATCGAGTTCCTCCGGGGCGCCGATTGGCAGGGCAGCCTGGCATCACGACTGGAAACCCGGCTTACGGAAACCAATGAAGATCGCGATCTGGGCAACTTTGCCCGAAAATGGGTGGCACCCCTGTCCCGCGGACTCAGGGAGGCGGACATGCTGGCGCAGGACTCGGCCAGTGCCAAAGGTGACCGTCTGGAGTTGCTGTTGCTGGATTTCGAAACGGCTGTTGTCGGGTTAAGCCTGGCCGATAATCGATCCCCTTTTCCGCAGGGCATACCCCGTTTGCGTTTGCCTGCCTCAGCGCCCAGCCGGTCTGCGCTCAAACTCGAAGAGGCGTGGAAAGTCTTTATTCCTGAAGATCGTTATCTGGACTACCTGGGTGGCGGCCAGAAAGCGGTAGATCTGGGCGCCGCTCCCGGAGGATGGACCTGGCAACTGGTACAGCAGGGCATGATGGTGACGGCGGTCGATAATGGCCCCATGAATCCAGAGTTGATGGCCACAGGGCATGTTGAGCATGTCCGGGCTGATGGCTACGCCTGGCGCCCGAAGCGGGCCGTGGACTGGATGGTCTGCGATATTGTCGACAAGCCCCGCAAAACCGCGCGTCTGGCGCTGGACTGGGTCGGAGGCAAACTGTGTCGCTACACCGTGTTCAATCTCAAGCTACCCATGAAGAAACGTTATGAGGAGTGGCTGATCTGCCGGGACATACTGCTGCAGGGGCTGGCAGAGGCCGAGCTCAATTGCCGGCTCCGGGCCCGGCACCTCTACCACGACAGGGAAGAAATAACCTGCTTCATCGAGCGCCTGGACTGATCACCGGGCTCACGGCATATCGCTGTGCTGGAGCACGGTAATGGCTTCATCCCGGTCCATCATGGGGGTGAGTTCCGCCATTAATTCCCGGCGTTCAGGAGAGCGGTACCAGCGATCCCAGTCTGCCTCTGAGCGCCAGTTTGCCAGTGTCATGCGATGGTTGGGGTCGCGGCAGTCGACCAGGGTCTCACCGGAGATAAAGCCCGGGGCACTGACGGCCTGCTGTAACACTTTTCTGGCCCGGTCTTCGTAGGCCGACTCCAGAGTTTCGGCAATATGGCGTTCAATAAGTACCCGAATCATGACAATCTCCCTTTATTTTCGCTGCTATAAACAATAATTTAGCACTGGATTCAGAAAAATCACGCTACTTGCAGGAGGTCACGCGTGTCCGATCATGATTATCACGCAGAACTGGATGCACGGGGACTGTTCTGTCCCGAGCCGGTCATGATGCTGCACAATCGCATCCACGATGTTGAGATTGGGCAGGTGCTGCGGGTGGTGGCCACCGATCCTTCAACCACTCGGGATATCCCGAGGTTCTGCCAGTTCCTCGGGCACGAACTTCTCAGCCAGCAGGAAGCGGGCGGCGAATTCCTGTTCCTGATCCGCCGCTGTCAGGACGCCTGACTCAGAGTTTCTGACCAACGTTGGCCACGTGCTCCAGAAACTGATCCCGATCCATCTCGCCCAGTACGCGGGCGTTGCTGAGCTCTGACCCGCTCGCCTGATAGAACAGTATTGCCGGGGGGCCAAACAGGCCGAGTTCATCCAGCAGGGCCTGCTGGGCGGGCGTGTTGTCCGTCATGTCGATCTGCAGCAGGGTGTAGGGTGACAGTGCCTGGATGACCTGGGGATCGCTGAACACATTGCGTTCCATGACTTTGCAGGAAATACACCAGTCCGCATAGAAGTCCAGCATGACGGGCTGCCCCCGGTTACTGGCATTGGCCAGCAATGTGCGGATCTGGTTCGGATCTTCAATGCGCTGGAAGCTGGCATGTGATAGCTCTCCCGCCACTGGTCCCGGCGCCGCGGAGGCCACAAACGGCGCCAGCGGCTTGAGCGGGTCGTTGGCGCCGCTGACGGCACCGGCCAGCAAGGCCAGGCCGTAGGCAAACATAACCAGCCCCAGCCCCTTACGGGTGCGCTGCCAGCCAGCCTTGGCGGCATCAAATGCGCCCAGCTGTACGCCAGTAATCGCAATCAGCAGCCCCCACATGGTCAGACTGAGCCAGACCGGTACCAGACGCTCAACCAGCCAGATAGCCACGGCCAGTAGCATGACACCGTAGAAGTGTTTCACCGTGGTCATCCAGTGCCCTGAGCTTGGCAGCAGTTTCCGGCCGCCAACGGCAACCAGTATCAGGGGCACACCCATGCCAAGGCCCAATGCCAGCAGCGCCACTCCACCGATTACCGCATCCTGGGTGGTGGAAATGTACAGCAAGCTGCCGGCCAGTGGCGCAGACACGCAGGGCGAGACAATCAGTGCTGAAAGGGCGCCAATGCCGAAGATGCTGGCGACACGGCTACCAGTCAGGCGATGGCTGGCATCGTTGAGGGGTTCCCGAATAAAACGCGGTAACTGGATTTCGAACAGGTCGAACATCGACAGCGCAAAGATCACGAACATGCCCGCGAAAACGCTCAGTACCCAGGGCGACTGCAGCTGCGCCTGGAGATTGAAGCTGGCGCCCAGCAGGCCGGTAATGACACCCGCCGCGGCGTAGGTCAATGCCATGCCCAGCACATAACTGCCCGACAGCAATAATGCATGGCTGGTGGTTCTTGTATTACGCCCGGAGACCATGGAGGAGATGATAGGCACCATGGGCAGAACGCAGGGTGTAAAGGTCAACCCCAGACCGAGCAAAAAGAATACGCCGGCGATCATCCAGATCGACTGGCTGGACAGAAAGCCGGCGAGGCCGGTCGCGGTGGAGGTATCTGCGGGCGCCGCATTTCCGGTATCGGAGGTCACGCTGTTGGCAGCGGTCTCGGCGGTGTCGCCACCAGGGTAATAGAGGATGTCCCGGGTCTGCGGGGGATAGCACAGCCCGGCCTCAGCACAACCCTGGTAGGTCACCTGTAGTTCCGCTTCCCGGACACCGTCGGGCAGGGTGATGGGTACCCTGGCCTGGACCGGATCAAAAAAAACGGTGATCTCACCAAAGAATTCGTCTTCAGTCAGCGTGCCCGGCAAAGAAAAGCCAGGTTCGCCAACCTGTACACCATCAGTTACGGCATTGATCTGTATGCGGCTTTTATAGAGGTAATGGCCGGGGGTGATATTCCAGGCCAGCACCACAGCCCCGTTATCAGTGGTGTAATCAAAGGGCAGTGCTTCATCTACCGGCAGAAATTCGCTTTTACCAAACAGGCTGCCATTGCCGGACCCCAGAGCCTTGGCTCCGGGAGACGCCAGCGACAGACCCACTGCCAACACAAGCAGGAGATGGTAGGACAGATTTCGCAAAGAAGCACTGAAGGCCTGGACTGCTGACATGGATACGGTCATTTCCTGATTCTGGTATGCATGAAGTCGGTTCGAAGCCTGTGGACACCTTGGCGTGGCGAAAGTTCCCACTGGTATTGGCCGCGTTAAAGTCGCACAATAGCCAACCGATGAATCACAATCCAGACGATCTTATCATGCTGTTCAATGACCTGTTCCGGGAATCATACCGGACGATTCTGGTCAGGGGCAGCGACGAACCGGAATATCTGCCTGTGAGCGAGCCCGAGGGTCTTGCCAGGGTAGTCTTTGCCCATGGTTTTTTTGCCAGTGCCCTGCACGAGATTGCCCACTGGTGCATTGCCGGTGAGCACCGGCGCACAATGTACGATTACGGATACTGGTACTGTCCGGATGGGCGAACACCTGAACAGCAGCAAGCGTTTGAGCAGGTGGAGGTGAAACCTCAGGCCATGGAGTGTCTGTTTTCCCTGGCCGCCGGCTTCCGCTTTCACATCAGTGTCGACAACCTCGCCGGCGGAGGCGCTGCCGATGGAGACGCATTCCGCCTGAATGTGCTCAACCAGGCGAGCGAGTACCTTGCCTGTGGATTACCCCGCCGTGCACAGCAGTTCTACGATTCGCTCATGCAGTTCTATGGTACTGGCGCCCGGATAGATGAAAGCTGGGCTCAAGTTAAGAACCGTCTGTTAACTGCAGAGCAGGAATACGATAAATCAAGGATACCTGAACCCCTATGACATCCGACCCAAAGCATACCGGCGATTTACGCTTCAGCGACCTCAATCTGGACAAGCGACTGCTGGATGCCATTACCAAAATTGGCTTCGAGTACTGCACGCCCATTCAGGCAGAAACGCTGCCCTGGACCCTGGCCTGTGAAGACCTCATTGGCCAGGCCCAGACCGGCACCGGCAAGACTGCAGCCTTTCTGATTACCGCGATTCAGTCTTTGCTGGAAACTCCGATCGACGAGAAAGACCGGTTTGCCTCCGAGCCCCGGGTTCTGGCGCTGGCGCCCACCCGCGAACTGGCCATGCAGATTGCCAAGGACGCCGAACAGCTGTGTCAGTACACCGGCCACAATGTGGTTACCGTGGTTGGTGGTATGAACTACGACAAGCAGCGGGAACAGTTGCAGAACGAGATTGTCGACATCCTGGTAGCCACCCCGGGCCGATTGATTGATTTCCTGGGGTCACAGGATGTTTTCCTGGATCAGCTCGATATCCTGATTCTGGACGAGGCGGACCGGATGCTCGATATGGGCTTTATCCCGGACGTCAAACGCATCATCCGCAAGTGTACCCCCAAGGATGAGCGCCAGACCCTGCTGTTCAGTGCCACCTTTAATCAGGATGTCCTGAACCTGGCATCGATGTGGACCCGCAATGCCGAGTTTGTCGAAATCGAGCCGGAACAAAAGACGGCAGAACGAGTTGAGCAGACCGTTTTCCTGGTGTCCGATAACGAAAAACTGCCGGTACTGGTGAATTACCTGAAGCGGCCGGAGGTGGAGAAAGCGATTGTTTTTGCCAACCGCCGTGACCAGTGCCGTGATCTTGAAGAGGATCTTAAAAACCAGGGTGTGAAAGTGGCTCTGATGTCTGGCGAAATTGCCCAGAACAAGCGGCTGAAGACGCTGGATCAGTTCAAGAAAGGGCAGATACAGGTGCTGGTTGCTACCGATGTGGCTGGCCGCGGCATCCACGTAAACGGCGTGACCCATGTCTTCAACTACAATCTACCTGACAACGCCGAAGACTATGTTCACCGCATTGGGCGTACTGGCCGTGCCGGGAAAACCGGAGTATCGGTGAGTTTCGCTGGTGAAGAGGATGCGTTTGCGCTGCCGGAGATTGAAAAATACATCAGCCAGAAGCTGAAAACGGCGGTGCCCGATGAGAATTTGACAGCCGCCATGGACAACCCGCCCATTACCCGCAAACGGGGCGGCCGTCGGCCACAGGGCAACAGTGGTCGCGGACCCAGACCACGTCGTCATTGATAGTCACTGGTGAGACCACTGTTATGCTGATCGTTGCGGACGAGAACATCCCCTTACTGGACTCCTTTTTTGGCGACATCGGAGAGATTCGCCGGGTGAATGGCCGGACGCTCACTCCGGATCAGGTAAAGGATGCCGACATCCTGCTGGTCCGTTCGGTAACCCGGGTAGACCGGCAGTTGCTGGAGGGCACGCGGGTGAGGTTCGTTGGCACGGCCACGATTGGAACGGACCATATCGATCAGGCCTGGCTGCAGGAGCAAGGCATTGGTTTCGCCGCTGCGCCAGGCTGCAATGCCGTCAGTGTGGCTGAGTATGTGCTCTCGGTATTGTCGCTGTACGCAGAAAAGCGCGGCATTGAAGACTGGTCATCCCTGACGGTCGGGATTGTCGGGGTGGGCAATGTCGGTGGTGAGTTGGCCCGAATGCTGGAGCGGTTGGATTTCACGGTAAAGCTCTGTGATCCGCCCAGGCAGGAAGCTGAAGAAGAGCACGCAGAGGAGTTTGTGCCGCTGGCCGAGGCTCTGGAGTGTGACGTTGTAACCTTGCACACGCCGTTGACGCGAACTGGAGACCATCCCACCAACCGGATGGTCGCGGGCAGCGAGCTCGCGGCGCTTGGGCAGGATCAGTTGTTGATCAACGCCGGCCGGGGCGAGGTGATAGACGGAGAGGCATTGCTTGCCCGGCTTCAGCTGGCGGACGCACCCACGGTGGTGCTGGATGTCTGGGAGCATGAGCCAGGAATCAAGCCGGATCTGGTAGACAGGGTGTGGCTGGCCACGCCCCACATTGCCGGCTACAGTCTTGAAGGCAAGATGCAGGGCACGGAAATGATCTACCAGGCCCTTTGCCGGTATCTAGGGCTGCCCGTGCGCAAGAAGGCCGGGCAATTTCTGCCGGAGCCGGCGCTCAGTAAAGTGTCCTTTACCAGCAGCGCTGATGAAGATGAGGCCGTTCAGGTTGCTTTGCGCGCTTGTTACGATCCCCGCCGGGACGATGCCCGCCTGCGGCTGACCATGCGCGGTAATCCTGAAGAGCGGGCGCAGGCCTTTGACAGGCTACGCAGGGACTACCCGGTGCGCAGGGAATGCTCGAGTCTGAAAGTGCAGTTGAAGGGTAGCAGCAAGTCGATTCAGGACAGCTTCAGGGCCATCGGGTTCAAACTGAAGATCTGACACCCTGAATGTCTTACTCGTCAAAAGAGAAGGGCGCCTGTGTGGCGCCCTTTTTCGTTTGCCCGGCGAAGCTGGCAAACCCGGCCATCTGAAAGAAGATGGCGTCACCCCGACTGAGGGGAAGACAATCCGACTGGCAAGGGCGTCACTGGCCAACGGTGGGGTCTGAAGGAAGCCATAGGAAGTTAACGG
>NZ_JACDWW010000053.1:0-656 GCF_016464145.1 Marinobacter sp. bablab_jr008 | reverse complement strand
TTCACCCCCGGCGCCAAAGTGGAACTGCAGGACCACGACAGCCAGACCCTGAACCGGGAATGGCTGCTCACCGCCATCACCCACACCGGCAAACAGCCCCAGGCCCTGGAAGAAGAGGGCGGCAGCGAACCCACCAGCTACCACAACGATTTCAGCGCCATTCCGGCCGACAAAACCTGGCGCCCGCTGTGCAACCACAAACCTGTGATGGACGGCCCCCAGATGGCCCTGGTCACCGGCCCGGACGGGGAAGAAATCCACTGCGACCAGTATGGCCGGGTGAAAGTAAGATTCCCGTGGGATAGATACTCGAAGAACGACGAACACAGCAGCGCCTGGCTGCGCGTGGCCCAGGGCTGGGCCGGTGGCCAATACGGCTTCATGGCATTGCCCAGAATCGGCCACGAAGTGATCGTGTCTTTCCTCGACGGCGACCCGGACCAGCCCATCATCACCGGAAGAACCTACCACGCCACCAACACACCGCCGTACGCGCTGCCGGAACACAAAACCCGGACCACCCTGAAGACCAAAACCCACAAGGGTGAGGGCAGCAACGAACTGCGGTTTGAAGACGAAGCCGGCGAAGAACAGATCTACGTGCACGCCCAGAAAGACCTGGACCTGCTGACGGAAAACAACCGCACCGAAGTCAT
>NZ_JACDWW010000005.1:0-519 GCF_016464145.1 Marinobacter sp. bablab_jr008 | reverse complement strand
GTCCACACGAATTACTTGGTTGGCTAATAAAGAGAGCAGATGGGTCTATGCAGGCCCGTGTTTTGGGTCTGTAGCTCAGGTGGTTAGAGCGCACCCCTGATAAGGGTGAGGTCGGTGGTTCAAGTCCACCCAGACCCACCAGAATTGCTCAGCTCGTCGTTGTCGAAGTACTTGCATAGCAGGCTATGCGGCGCACTTCGACGCCTAGATCTGATCAATTCTTGTAGATAGCTTCTTGGGGCTATAGCTCAGCTGGGAGAGCGCCTGCCTTGCACGCAGGAGGTCGGCAGTTCGATCCTGCCTAGCTCCACCAAACTTTACTGACTAACTTCGGTTAGCAGTGTACAGAAACGAATGTTTCATATCGATGAAGCCTTCCTTTCTGATCACTGGGTCAGATTTGCTCTTTAACAAATTGGACGAGATAGAACACGAATATTTTTCTCTCATTATCTCCGAGAGAAAATGTTCAAAGTGATAGCGATTTCAAGCGTTATCCGGTGTTGTCGTTGAAGTGGT